>NZ_JAFLNG010000382.1 GCF_017427025.1 Streptomyces sp. FH025 | reverse complement strand
ATCATCGTCGCGCTCATCCCGCTCGCGCTGCGCGGCGTGCGCTACCGCCCGTCCGACGCCAGCTCACTGCTGCGCCGCAACCTCGGCGTCTACGGCGTGGGTGGGCTGATCCTGCCCTTCGTCGGGATCAAGCTCATCGACCTCCTCGTGCAGTTCGTCTTCTAGGACACCCGCCCGGATGTCCACGGAAGGGAGAGTCTCCATGCGGAATCCGCCGCCCGCCCTCATCCGGCCGCACCTGATCGCGCTGCGCCTGCTGCTGCTCTTCACCGCAATCTGCGGCCTGGCCTACCCGCTGCTGCTCACGGGGTTCTCCCAGCTGGCCTTCCCCGGGCGGGCCAACGGGTCTCAGGTACGACAGGACGGCCGGGTCGTCGGATCGAGTCTGCTCGGTCAGACCTTCGGCCTGCCGAAGAGGGATCCGAGCGATCCGAAGGAGCAGCCCCTGCCGGACCCGAAGTGGTTCCAGCCCCGCCCGTCCGCCGCCGGGGCCGGCTACGATCCGACGGCCTCGGGCGCCTCGAACCTCGGGCCCGACGACCCGCGACTGACCGGTGCCATCCGGGAACGGCGGGCCACCGTCGCCGCCTTCGACGGCATCGATCCGGTCCTGGTCCCGCCGGACGCGGTCACCGCGAGCGGCTCCGGGCTCGATCCGCACATTTCCCCGGCCTACGCTTATGAGCAGGTCGACCGTGTCGCGAAGGCGCGCGGCCTGGACCCGGCGGTGGTCCGTCGGCTGGTCGAGCGACACCGGCAGGGCCGCGTCCTGGGCTTCCTCGGCGAGCCGCGGGTGAACGTGGTCACCCTCAACCTCGCCCTCGCGCGGCTCGGCTGACCAGGCGGACCGGCGGACCGTGAAGGGAGGCCGTCCGGTGGCGCAGCAGCCCGCGCCGTACGCATCAACGGGCCTCCGGAGCGGCCGGGGCCGGTTCAAGGTGTACCTGGGGGCCGCGCCCGGGGTGGGCAAGACCTTCCGGATGCTGGAGGAGGGGTTGCGGCGCAAGGCGCGCGGCACCGACGTGGTGGTCGGCCTGGTGGAGTGCCACGGCCGGCGGCGCACGGAGGCGATGCTCGCCGGGCTGGAGGTCGTCCCGCGCGCCCGCCGGACGTACCGGGGCACCGAACTGACCGAACTGGACCTCGACGCCGTCCTCGCCCGCAGGCCCCAGGTGGCGCTGATCGACGAACTGGCCCACACCAACGTGCCCGGCGGCCGGCATCCGAAGCGCTGGCAGGACGTCGAGGACCTGCTCGCCGCCGGCATCGAGGTGATCACCACCGTCAACATCCAGCACCTGGAGTCCCTGAACGACGTGGTACGGAAGATCACCGGCGTGGTGCAGCACGAGACCGTGCCCGACGAGGTCGTTCGTCGGGCCGACCAGATAGAGCTGGTGGACATGCCGCCCGAGGGACTGCAGCGCCGGATGGTGCACGGAAACGTCTACGCGCCCGAGAAGGTGGATGTGGCGTTGTCCAACTACTTCCGGATCGGGAACCTGACGGCGCTGCGCCAGCTCGCGCTGCTCTGGCTGGCCGGACGGGTGGACGAGCGGCTGCACGACTACCGGGAGCAGCACGGGATCCATGACGTGTGGGAGACCCGGGAGCGGATCGTGGTGGGCCTCACCGGCGGGCCCGAGGGAGAGACGCTCATCCGGCGGGCCGCCCGGATCGCGGCCCGCACCGGGGGCGGTGAACTGTTCGCCGTACACGTGGCACGCGAGGACGGCCTCGCCGATGCGGATCCCGGACGGCTGGACCGCCAGCGGAAGTTGGTGGAGAGCCTGGGCGGGACGTACCACCTGGTGGTCGGCGAGGACATCCCCCGCGCGCTGCTGCGGTTCGCCCGGGAGCACGACGCCACCCAGCTCGTGCTCGGCACCAGCCGCCGCGGCCTGATCAACCGTCTCCTCACCGGCCCCGGCATCGGGGAGACCACGGTCGACCTGTCCGGGGACATCGACGTCCACATGGTCACCCACGAGGCCTCCGGCAGCGCCCGTCGTCGTCGTGGCGGCCCGCGTGGATCGCCCTGACCGCTGGACCTCCGCAGCGGTCCGCAGCCTCTTCGCGCGACCGGCCTCGGGCGGGACCGCCGGGAGCGGCGGACAGTGGGAGTACGGTGCCGCAGGTCGAGGAGTCGCCGCAGTCCCGGAAGACCTTCCTGCACCTGCCCCGGGCCCGGTATCGGCAGGCCGAGCGGACCGAGGACGGCACCGTCACCGTTCGTGAGGACGGCGAGCCGCCGAGCAGGCCCGTCCGTGAGCGCGCTCCCGCCGGCCCGTCCGTGAGTGTGCTCACGGCGACTGCTGTTCGGCGGCGGCGACCGCCCGCTTCACGGTGGCGAAGCTGTCCGGGGTGACGGAGATCGAGTCGATCCCGGCCTGGACCAGGAAGCGGGTGAAGTCAGGGTCGTTGCTGGGGCGTTGGCCGCAGAGGCCGACGTGGCGGCCGGCCGTGTGGGCGGTGGTGATCAGGGTCTCGATGCTGCGGGTGACGGCCGGGTTCCGTTCGTCGAAGAGGTGGGCGAGCAGGCCGGAGTCGCGGTCGACGCCGAGGGTGAGCTGGGTTAGGTCGTTGCTGCCGATGGAGAAGCCGTCGAAGCGTTCGGCGAACTGCTCGGCGAGCAGGATGTTGGCGGGGATCTCCGCCATGACGTACACCCGCAGGCCGTTGGTGCCGCGGGCGAGTCCGTTGTCGGCCATGACCGCCAGCACCCGGTCGGCCTCCTGCGGGGTGCGGCAGAAGGGGATCATCACCACGACGTTGGTGAGGCCGAGTTCGTCCCGGGCCCTGCGCAGGGCCCGGCACTCCAGGGCGAAGCCCTCGCGGTAGCCGGGGTCGTAGTAGCGGCTCGCGCCGCGCCAGCCGATCATCGGGTTGGCCTCGGTCGGTTCGAAGGGCGTGCCGCCGACCAGACGGGCGTACTCGTTGGTCTTGAAGTCGCTGGTGCGCACCACCACCGGGTCCGGCCAGCGGGAGGCGGCGATCCGGGCCACGCCGTGGGCGAGGCGGTCCACGAAGTAGTCCGTCCCGTCCGGGTAGCCGCACGTCAGCTCGTCGACCAGCCGCCGGTCCTCGGCGGAGAGCCGCTCGGGGTGCACCAGGGCCATCGGGTGGACGCGCACCTGGTGGGCGACCACGAACTCGGTACGGGCCAGGCCCACGCCGTCCGCCGGCAGACGCCACCAGCGGAACGCGGCACCGGGGTCGGCCAGGTTGAGCATCACCTTCGTACGGGTGCTCGGCAGCGAGCCGAGGTCGGTCTCGGTCGCCTCGTACGGCACCAGGCCCGCGTAGACGTGGCCCTCGGCGCCCTCGGCGCAGGAGACCGTCACCTGCCGCCCGTCGGCCAGGGCGGCGGTGGCCGAGCCGGTGCCGACCACCGCCGGGACGCCGAGCTCACGGCTGACGATCGCCGCGTGCGAGGTGCGCCCGCCGTGGTCGGTGACGATCGCGGCGGCCCGTTTCATCAGCGGCTCCCAGTCCGGGTCGGTGATCTCCGTGACCAGCACCGCGCCCTGGGGGAAGCGTTCCAGACCGACCGGCGAGGCCAGCGCGCACACCGGCCCGGCCCCGACCGCCTCGCCGACCGCGATGCCGTCCACCAGCCGCTCGCCCGTACCGGTCAGCCGGTACCGGCGCAGCACCTCGCCCCGGCGGGACTGCACGGTCTCCGGCCGGGCCTGGACCAGGAACAGCTGCCCGCTGAGCCCGTCCTTGGCCCACTCCAGGTCCATCGGGCAGCCGTAGTGCTCCTCGACCGCCACCGCCCACTCGGCGAGCGTGCGGATGTCGCCCCGTTCGAGCACCGGGCGCGCCCGTTCGCCGGCGTCGGTGTCGACGGTCGTGGTCGAGCCGTCCTGCCCGTACACGGCCTTGCGGCGCTTGGACCCGAGCTGGACCTGGACCACCGGGTCGAGGCGGTGGTCCTTGAGCACGGGCTTGAACACCACGTACTCGTCCGGGTCCACCTGGCCGCTGACCACCGTCTCGCCCAGCCCCCAGGCGGCGCTGACGACCACCACACCGGGGAAGCCGGTCTCGGTGTCCAGCGTGAACGCCACGCCCGCGCCCGCGAGGTCGGAGCGCACCATCAGCTGGACGCCGACCGACAGGGCCAGGGCGAGGTGGTCGAAGCCCATCCGCTCCCGGTAGTCGATCGCCCGGTCGGTGAACAGGGACGCGAAGCAACGGCGGCAGGCGTCCAGCAGCGCCTCGGCGCCCCGGACGTTGAGGAAGGTCTCCTGCTGGCCGGCGAAGCTCGCCTCCGGCAGGTCCTCGGCGGTCGCGCTGCTGCGGACGGCGACGTCGGGATCCTCCCGGCCGGATTCGAGGGCGAGGCTGCCGTACGCCTCGACGACGTCGTGCTCCAGGGCGGGCGGCAGGGGAGCGGCCAGCACCGCCGACCGGATCGCCTCGCCGACTTCGGGCAGCGGGGCGCCCCGGTGCAGCCGATCGACCTGCTCGGCGATCCGCTCGCGCAGGCCGCCGACGTCCAGCAACTCACGGTAGGCGTCCGCCGTCGTGGCGAAGCCGTCCGGCACCCGGACCCCGGCGGGGCCCAGTCCGTTGATCAGCTCGCCCAGTGAGGCGTTCTTGCCGCCGACCAGACCGACGTCCTCCCGGTGGAGATCACGGAAGCGGATGACACGGCGCATGGCTGCCTCCAGGCGCGCTGGCGAGGTGGCCCGGCGTGGCCGGACCCCGTTCCCCACCACCGTAGGAAAGGAAGCCGACCGGGCGGCAGGGCCGACCGGCCCCCTCGGCCGGGGCCGGTGCGCACCCGGGACACTGCGGATGCCGAGTGTCCCGGCCGCAGGTCGCCCGCGCCGCCTTCTCCTACCGAGCTACCGAGCTACCGAGCGCCGCGAATCCGTCGCTCGATCCGCCGGCGGACGTCGGCGGTCAGCTCGGCCAGCCGCTCGGACACGGCGGCGGTCGGCAGCTGCGGGGACCGTATCCGCCGCGCGGAGGGCGGGAGCAGGGCGAGGTCGGCGGCGAAGGCCGCGCGGGCCTCGGCGAGCGTGCCCGGTGGGCTCGTCCGTTCGCCGCCCGCCATGACCGTTCGCAGGAGGGGAGCCGTCCCGGCCGGGGCGGGTTCGTCCCGGAGCGCGATCGTGTCGGCGAGCCCGGGCCCCCGGAACACCTGCTTGGCCCCCGGTGCGGTCACCTTCCCCGTCGAGAGCTTCATCATCGGCTGTCCGTCGTAGGCGACCAGTTTGTACGCGGCGTCCAGGTACGGCGCGTCCGCGGAAACCCCGACCAGCGTCCCGACCGCGAAGAGGTCGATCGGTGCCCCGGATCGCACCAGCCGGTCGATCCCGTACTCGTCCAATCCACCGCTGGCCGTGATCCGCACACCGGGCAGACCGGCCTCGTCGAGGATCCGCCGCGCGGTGACCGCCAACGCGCCCAGGTCGCCGCTGTCGAGCCGTACCGCGCATCCCTCGTGCAGCCCCGACTCCCTCAGCACCCGGGCGGCGACGGCGACGCCTCGCGCCGTGTCGTAGGTGTCGACCAGGAAGGTCACCGGTCCCGGGTGAGCCCGCGTGAAGGCGAGGAAGGCCGCCGCCTCGTCACCGAAGGCCTCGACGTACGAGTGCGCCATCGTGCCCACCGCGCGCAGAGCGTAGGCGTGGGCCGCCGCCACGTTGCTCGTCCCGGCGAAGCCGACGAGGGCGCCCAGCCGCGCCGCCTGCGCGCCCGCCGGGACGCCCTGGGTGCGCCGCAGCGAGAAGTCCACCACCGGCCGCCCGTCCGCCGCCAGCACACAGCGGGCGGCCTTCGACGCCACCGCGCTCTGGTGGCACACCTGGTTGAGCAGGTACGACTCCACGAACTGCGCCTGCGGCAGCGGCGCGGTGACCTCCAGCAACGGCTCCCCGGGCAGGAAGACCCGCCCCTCCGGTACGGCCCGCACCTCGCCGGTGAAGCGCAGCCCCAGCAGCGGCTCCAACTCGGTGTACGGGCGCTCCATCACCTCGGCGAAGGCGGCCACGTCCGTCTCGTCCACCCGGAGTTCGGTGAGGTGGTCCAGGGCGGACGCCAGCCCGGCCGCGACCAGGAACCCCCGTTCGGGCGGGGGCTTCCGGACGAAGAGGCTGAAGGTGGCCGGCGCCGTCATCCCCTCCCGCAGGTAGGACAGGGCCATCGTCACCTCGTAGAGGTCGGTGACCAGGGCGTCGGACATGGCGACGGCCGCCCGTCAGTCGGCGAAGAGGTGCGGGTGGGGCGGCACGGCCTCGGGGGAGTCCGCCCGATCGTGCCGGAAGCGGTGGATCCGGGCGTCCGGGCCGGGGAAGTACTCGGTCACCCGGTCGTCGTCGGACCAGCGCACGTCGTACGGCGGGCTGCCGTCCGGATGGTGCAGGCCGACGATCTCGCCGTCCCGGCGGGCCGCGCCCGGCCGGGTGCCCTGGACGATGATGCGGTCTCCCACGGCGGCTTTCATGCCGTCCTCCCTGGGTCGGTGCCGGGCCGGGGCACGCCTCGGCCGTCCGTACTCCCAATGGCACCACCTCTGTCGGGGCGCGGCACGGGCCGGACGGTCCCCGTCACCGGGCCCGGTGGCCCCTGTGGCCGGCCCTCGACAGGTGGTCCGGTGGGAAGCACGGGCAGCGGTGTCCGTGTGGAGGCCGCCCCGGGGCGGGAGGCCCGCGCGGGGGGACCGATCGGGGTCCGGTACCAGGGCCGTCAGGCCCTCGGTCGAGGGGTGTCGGCTCGGGAGACTGATCCGTGAGAGCAGATGCCACCCCGGCAGGAGGCGCGTCATGTCCGCCGCAGCCGCCACACACCGTCCCCAGGGCTCGCGCGCGGCCCTGCGCCAGCACGTCCGGAGGGCCCTCGGCCGGGACCGCAACCCGCTCTGCCGCTCGCTGGACCGGGCGTACAGCCGCCTGATGACCGGGTTGGCCTTGGCGGTTCTCGCGACATTCGTCGTGGCGGTGGTCGCGGCGCTGCTGGTGTACCGCGCGGAGACGCACACCGCGTCGCAGGTCGCCCGGCACCGGCACGCCGTGACCGCCGTGACCACGGGCCCGGCGGTGTCGGACGGCCCCCGGACGGGCGGCACGACCGGGCACGCCCCGGCCCGCTGGACGTACCCGGCCGGGCCTGGATCCGGGAGCATCCCGGTGCAGCCCGGCACACTCGCCGGAACGGCCGTCCGGGTCGGGCTCGATGACGCCGGACTGCCGGCCATCGGACCCAAGGGGCCCGAGCAGATCCTGTCGGACACCACGCTGGCGGGCCTCGTCACGGTCTCCGTCCTCGGGTTCGGCACCGAGGGCGTTTTCGCGCTGCGGCGCCAGGTACTGGAGCAGCGGGCCGAGGCGGCCTGGGAGCGCGCCTGGGAGCAGGTGGAACCGGGCTGGTCCGGACGGCGGTGAGAGCCGTTCTCACCGGCGGAAACGGGGGGTCTCGCCCGGGTGACCGTCGCCCGTGTGCCGCGCGCAGGCGGATCCGAACCGGCTCCCGGTGGTCCTCGCACCCATCGCCGCCCACGCCG
>NZ_JAFLNG010000381.1 GCF_017427025.1 Streptomyces sp. FH025 | reverse complement strand
GTCGCGGCCGGCCCGGCGCCGCCCGGGACGGCACCCGGCGGTCGGCGGCCCTGGCGCCAACTCGCCCTGCTCAGCGGGCTGATCAGCATGGACAGCAGCGAGTCCAGCGTGATCTCCGTACTCTTCCCCGCCCTGCGCGCGGCCCTCGGGCTCCCGCTCTCCGCCCTCGGCACCCTGGTCGCCGTCGGCAAGCTCGCCGGCATGGTCACCGGCCCCCTCTGGGTCATGCTCGCCCAGCGGGTCAGCCGCAAGACCGTCCTGGTGATCAGCTCCGGCCTGTGGGGCGTCTGGAGCATCGCCGCCGGACTGTCGCAGAACTACGTCCAGCTCCTGATCCTCTCGACGATCGCCGCCGCGGGATTCGCTGGCGGCGGCGCCCTCGTCAACGGCATCCTCGCCGACCTGTTCGACGACGCCCACCGGGGCCGCGCCGCCGGCTACCTCTACGCGGGCGTGGCCGTGCTGCTCGCCGTCGTCGGCCCGCTACTCGGCCTGCTCTCCGAGGTCCACAACGGCTGGCGCTACGGCTTCTTCCTCTCCGGCGCCGTGACCGTCGCGTTCGGCCTGCTGGTCGCCGCCTTCTTCCGCGACCCCGGCGTCGGTGCGGCCGAGAACCCCGGCGTCGGTGCGGCCGAGAACCCCGGCGTCGGGGCGGCCGAGCCCCACCGAGGCGGCCCGGCGCGCCCCGGCGCGACGGTGCTGAACCGGGCCGTGCTGCGGGAGCTGATGAGCAGCCGCACCTTCCGGCTGATCCTCGTGCAGCGCTTCGCCAACACCCAGCTCGCGATGGTCAGCTTCGGCGTCGTCTACCTCGTCGACGTCTTCCACTTCGACAACGCGACGGCCTCCCTGGTCAGCGCGCCCGCCGCGATCTGCTTCCTGATCGGGACGGCGCTCGGCGGCCAGATCGTCGACCGGGTCCAGCGCCGGCTGCCCGACGCCGGACGCCTGCTCACCTGGCAACTGGCCACCCTCGGCTGGGGCGTGGCCGCGCTCCTCGCCACGCAGGTCACCTGGCCGTCCATCGGGATCTACGTCGTGCTGTTCTGCGTCCTCGGCGTCCTCCAGGGCTTCAACCCCGGCTGCAACCGGCCGATCCTGATGGCCGTCACCCGGCCGGAGACCCGCAGCGCGGCCTTCGCCGTCATGCTGTCCGCCGAGTCGGCTGGTTGGGCCGCGAGCACCCTGGCCATCGGCTACGCCGGATCGGCCTTCGGCCTGCGCACCGCCGTCCTGTGGCTGGTCGTCGTGCTCAACCTCGCCAACGCCCTCTTCATGACCCTGATCCACCGCCCGCTGCGCCGCGAGGCCCTCGCCCTGCGCGCCGCGACGGCCGACACCCACCCCCGTACCAGCGGAGCCGAGAACCGATGAGCGACCCCGTGGAGATCCACACCCACTACCCCTCCCCGGCCGGAGACTTCCTGCCGTTGCTCGGGTACGCCCCGGCCGCCGCGCCCCCGCGCGCCGCCGTGGTCCTCTTCCACGGCGGCGGCTGGCAGACCGGCATGCCCGAGCAGTTCGCCCCGCAGACCCGGGCGCTCGCCGCCCACGGCATCCTCGCCCTCAGCGCCGGCTACCGCCTGCTCGGCCAGGGCGCCCGGTCGGTCGGCGACTGCGTCGACGACGCGCGGGCGGTCGCCCGGCACGCCCGGAAGCTGGCGGCCGAGCACGGCGCCGCCGGCGCGCCGCTGTTCCTCGGCGGCGGCTCGGCCGGCGGCCAACTCGCCCTGGCGCTCGGGAGCGAGACCTCCGAGGAGACCCCGTACGCGGGGCTGGTGCTGTTCAACCCGGCCGTGGACCTCCTGGAGGAGGCCTGGCTGCCCCTGCTGCCCATGCTCGGCCTCACCGAGGAGGCGGCGAAGGCCTGTTCACCCCTCCACCTGGTCCGGCCCGGCACGCCGCCCGCCCTCCTCCTCCACGGCACCGCCGACCAGCTCGTCCCCATCGCCTCCGCCCGCCGCTACCGCGACGCGCAGCGGGCCGCCGGCAACGACTGCCGCCTGGTCGAGTACCAGGGCGCGCCGCACGGCTTCTTCAACCCGGACACCGACGACCCCGGCTGGTTCCGCGACACCACCGACCGGGCCGTCCGCTTCGTCCTGGACCACCTGGACCCCCTGGTCTGAGGGGCCCGTCCCTGGTATCGATGGGGCGTGCGATTCGAACGTGTGCCGATGCCGGACGGGGTGGGGGCGCGCCCCAGGGACGGGCGGGGCTACCCGGTGCCCGCGATCACGCCGTGGCGGGACGGGCAGCCGCAGTTCGCGCTGACGGACCACGGGCGCAGCGCGAACTGCGCACTGGAGCGGCGCTGTTCGGTGTGCGGGGAGTTCATGGAACGCGGGCCGGTGTGGCGGGTGGTGGGAGCCGCCGAGAGCACCGCGATCGCCGAGGCGGTCGCGGCGGGGCGGCCGTACCGCAACCTGGCGCCGACCATGGAGGGCCCGGGGCACCGGGCCTGCATGCTCTACGCCTCGATGGTGTGCCCGTACCTGGCCCGGCCCAACGCCCGCCGCCGGGTGACCGCCGACGGCCCGGCGGACGGGCTGACGGCGGCCGCCGTCCGAGGGGCGGCGCGCGGCGGGACGGGCGCGGTGGTCGGCTTCGGCGACTACGAGTACGCCGTCACCGCGGAGCGGGTGCTGTTCCGCTTCCTCGACGTGGTCGAGTTCCTGCCGCACGAGTCGGCCGAGGAGCACCTGGCCGAGCTGCGCGCCGAGCTGGCTCGTGCGGCGGGGGCTCAGGGCCGGTAGGCGGGCAGGCCCTTGACGGTGGAGACCTGCGTCGGGGCGGCGGAGCCGTCGGCGGGCAGCGTGCTGATGCCGTCCGGGGTACGGGCCGCGACGGTCCGGCCGTCGGGGGACCACGCGGGCTCGGTGTAGTCGGTGGTGGCCGCGGGGGTGAGGTCCTTCTCGGCCTTCTGGTCGTCGTCGGTGGAGCGGGTGAACAGGTGGTCGTGCCCGTTCACCGAGCGGACGAAGACGATGTGCCCGCCGTCCGGGGAGAGGGCCGGCTGCGAGCCCCTGCCGATGTCGTGCGTGTTGGGGCGGAGGTAGTCGTCGTAGATGTACACCTCGCCGGCCGGGGTGTTGGCGTACGCGACCTCGCCGCGTTGGCCTCCGGCGTTGGCCCAGGTGTTGCCGGTCTGCGGCGGCTGCGGCATGTTCTCGTTGCCGCCCTCGGAGTTGCGCGGGGTGAGCACCTCGGGGGTGCCGCCCTTGGTGGGGACCTTCTCCAGCCGCAGCGTGCCGCCCTTGGAGGAGACGAACACCAGGTTGTCGAAGCGCGCGGTGGCGTCCGCCGGGGAGTCGGCGCTCGGGCCCTTGGCGGCGTGCTGCCAGCTGGGGTGGGACCAGGTCTCGCCGCCGGGGTTCCTGGCGACGGTCGTCTTCCCGCTGCCGTCCGGGGCGGCGGTCACCAGGTCACCGTTGCCGTCGACGAAGGCGGCCCGCTTGCCGTCGGGGGACCACGACAGGTCGCGGACCACGGTGCCGAAGTCGACGGTGGTGCCGTTCATCGCGACGGTCCGGGTGCCGGTGCTGATGGTCAGGTGGTTGGCGGTGGACGTGCCGTTGACCTCCTTGCCGCCCGGCGCGGGGCTGCCGGAGGGTGAAGAGCCGTCGGGGGCCGCCGTACCGGGGGTGCCGCCGCCCGGCGAGGCGGTGGGCCCGGGGTCGCTGTTGTCGGGGCCGCAGGCGGAGAGCAGCACGGCCCCGACCGTGGACATCAGGGCGATCGCGGCGGCGGTGCCGAATCTGTTGCGCACGGACATTCCAGGTCCCCCTCGGTGCTGTTCGCTGGTCGAGTAGGAGGTTCCCAGAACGAGGTCAGCGGCGGGTGCTCACCGTGTCACAGCCGTGGAACAGCACGCGGGGCCCTCAGACCCGCTCGGTGCGCTGTTCGCCGAGCGGCGCGTAGTGCTCGGTGAACAGCTTGGCGACCAGCTCGCCGCGACTGGAGACGCCGACCTTCTCGAAGACGGCCTTGACGTGGTCGCGGCCGTCGGCCACCGCGCGGGCGCGCAGCGCGGTGCTGTGGATCCACACCGGGATCCGCAGCCCCAGCGCGGCCTTGACGGTGGGTGAGTCGGGCACCTCGGCCAGGTGCCGACGGGCCTCGTCGTTGGCGGAGAGCAGGTTCCCGTCCTGGTCGAAGAGCAGCAGGCCGGGGCCGGGCGGGGCGGCGGTCTGCCGGAACAGGCTGACCTGCCCCCAGGAGCGCCCGCCGACCCCTTGTTTATCAGCCGTTGATCGTCGGCGCCTAGCGTCGGGGGCATGGACGAGAGGACGGCCGAGCGGCCGGGGCCCGAGGGGCGGATGACGGAGCAGGACGCGGAGGGGTTCCGGCGGCTGCTGGCCGGGCTGGAGAGCTCGCTGGCGACGGACCTGGAGGCGGCGGGGCGTGATGCCTGAGGGGGACGGGCGCCACCCCGTGGTGGTGGTGCCGCTCTGGCGGCGTGGTGAGCCGCGCGAGGGTGCGGAGCGGCCCGGGGCGCTGCGGGGGCGCCCCGGGCCATCGGTCGCGTCGGATCAGGTGGAGTCCGTGCGGGAAAACGTTGTTGACTGACCGTCAGCAGCTGCAGTCGCAGCAGTCGCAGCCATCGCAGCAGTCGCAGCCGTCGCAGCAGTCACAGTCGCAGCCGCTGCAGTCGCAGTTGCCGCAGCAGTCGTGGCGCTGGCAGAAGCCCTCGCGCCGCTCGCGGCTGAACGGGTCGTCGTGCGAGCAGCAGAGCAGCTGGCAGGAGCAGGCCATCAGCGCCCACACCGCGCACCCGGCGAGCAGGTTGCGCGGGCGCGGCGGCTTGTCGCCGATCGGGGTGAAGCCCGGGCCCTGCGGCACCCACGGCGGGACCGGCGCCTGATCGGGCGTCTGGCCGGGCGCCTCGCGCGGCGGCGCGTCCTGGGGGTGCTCCCCGACGGCGCCCGTACGGCGGCAGCTCGCCGTGTGCGCGGCCGGGCCGAAGACCCGCTCGACCGCCCGCTCGGTCTCGTGCGCGAGCAGCACGTGGACCAGCGCCCGGTCGGTCAGCTCGACCTCGCGCAGCGCGAGCCGGATGCCGTGGACGGCGTCGCGGCAGAGCCGTTCGGCCTCGGCGCGGTCGGTGCCGGTGGCGGTGAGCGGGTTCCAGGCGCCCGAGGCGGCGTCGGCGGCCTGGTCCTCGGCCGCGTCGAGGAGGTGGGCGAGCCGGCCGAAGAGCCGCCCGGCCTCGGCGAGCGGGGCGGCGTTGCCGGGGCGTCCGGCGATCACGGCGGTGTGCGCGAAGGCGGCCGAGGTGGCGGTCTCGGTGGGTTCGGTGACCAGCAGCACGGAGCCGCCGGGCCGCAGCGAGCGTTCCAGCTCGCCCTGCCGGGAGGCGGCGTCGAGCAGGACGGCGGTGTCGAAGCCGACCGTCGAGGCGCTGCCCGCGCTCCGCCGGTCCCAGCGCCTGGTCACCGCGCGCGCCCCGGCGGCGACCGGGCGGCGGGCGAAGACGCCGTCCCGGTCCTCGACGTGGTCGCGGATCTTGACCGAGGCGAGCGTGAGCGAGACGGCGGCCGCCAGCCGGGCGCCCTCGCCCTTGGCGACGGAGGCGGTCCGCATGCCGCGCAGCGGGCACGGGCCGGCGGTGCGGCGCCAGGAGGAGTCCTCCCGTGCGGCCTGGGCCTCGACCAGCACGGAGATGATCAGCCCGTCGTAGTTGGTGGCGGTCCGGGCGAGCTGCCCGTGGTCGTCGCGCAGCGCCAGGCAGAGCCCGCACAGGTGCGCCATCCAGGAGCTCTGGAGCCGTTCGGACAGCCGGTGTCTGCACGGTCTGATGATGCCGAACACGATCGTCCCCCTCGTCAGGCAGGCCGCTGACCGGCCGCTTTGTCGCCGGACATCATATGATCACGGCGGCTCAGGGTGGAGGGGCCGGGAGGGGCCAGCCCGTCAGCGCAGGCGCGCGAGGTGGACGGTGAGGTCGGCGAGGAGCTCGACCCGCTCGGGCAGCACCGGCCGAATGCGTTCGAACACCTGCTCCCGCCGGAGCGCGGGCAGCATGAGGTAGGCCGAGACGGTGGAGAGGTGGCCGACGTAGTCCTCGGCACTCACCGTCAGGCGCCGCTCGATGACGTGCTGGCGCACGTCGGTGAACCACTCCGAGCGCCGGAGCTCCGTGCCCGGCCACTGCAACTCCCGCTCCGGCGGCGTGCCGTCCGGTGACGGGATGTCGTCGCTCTCCAGGAACGGCGCCCGGGCCGCGCGGACGGCCTCCTCCACCTCTGGATCGGCCGGTCGGACCGGCCCGCCGACCGAGGCGAACACGCCGCCCGGCTCCAGCAGTTCGGCCATCCGCGACCACCGGCCCTCCGGAGCCGTCCAGTGCAGCGCCGCCGCCGCGTAGACCAGCCCGTACGCCCGCTCCGGCCGCAGGTCCTCGAACGCGGCCCGCACCGTCCGGACGTCGGCCGGTACGTGCTTGCGCAGTTCGGCGAGCATGGCGGGGTCGGGGTCGGTCGCGGTGACGGCGATCCCGCGCCGGGCGAACAGCCGGGTCGCCTTGCCCGTTCCGGCGCCGATCTCCAGGGCGGTCCGGACCGGACGGCCGGCGTACTCCGTCACCAGCTCGAACAGCTCCACGGGATACCCGGGCCGGTACCGCTCGTAGGCCTCCGCCGTCTCCCCGAAGCTCAGCGCGCGATCAGACATGCCGAGCATCCTGGCACGCGCCGGGCCTCCCGCGCGCGGGGGTTCCACATCGAGGGCCGAGGCACCCTGGCGGGCCGAGGCGCTCTGGACACAATCGGTCGCCGACGGAAGGATGCCGTCGGGATCAGCGGGGCCGTCCGGCTGCCGTGGCCTGAGCGTCGGACGGGCCTTGGGAAGCCGGAAGACCGGGGAGGGGCATGGAGTTCAGGATTCTGGGATCCCTGGAGGTGTTCGCCGCGGCCGCCCCACTGCCGCTCGGCGGACCGCTCCAACGGAGCCTGCTGGCCGTCCTGGTGGCCCACCCGAACCGGACGGTCTCGGTGAGCCGACTGGTCGACGCGGTCTGGGACGAGGCCCCTCCGGCCACCGCGGAGCGGCAGATCCGCAACATGATCGGCCTGCTGCGCCGCACCCTCGGATCCCGGCACGGGCCGAGATCCCCGATCGTGACCGACGGTGCCGGCTACCGGCTCGTGGCGGACGAGGACGCGGTGGACCACTGCGTGTTCGGGGCCAGGGTCGCCGCCGCGGAGAGCGAGACCGGCGCCCGGGCCGTCTCCCTGCTGCGCGGCGCACTGGAGTTGTGGCGGGGGCCCGCGCTGGACGGGCTGCCGGGCCGGGCCTTCGCCGCACTCGCGGCCGGTCTGGAGGAGCAGCGGCTGGCCGCCATCGAGCGGCTCTACGAACTGGAGCTGGAGGCGGGCCGGCACCACGAGGTCACCGCCGAACTGACCAGACTGGTCTCCGAGTTCCCGCTCCGCGACCGGCTGGTGCGGTACCTGCTGACCGCGCTGCACCGGTCCGGACGCAACGGCGACGGGGAGGGGTCCAGCAGAGTCTGCTGGAGGGCCCGGGCTTCGGGGGTCGG
>NZ_JAFLNG010000380.1 GCF_017427025.1 Streptomyces sp. FH025 | reverse complement strand
ACCGCCACGCTCACCGCCACCGCCACCCCGGCCTCAGCCGCGGCCTCAACCTCGGCCACGGCCCACGGCGGGCAGCGGAGCCGCCCGGAGCACTTCCCCACCGGCACGGCCACCGCCCCGGACGGCCGCACCGCCCTCACCGACGCCCGGGGCCGCCACCTCCAACTGCGCGGCTTCAACCTCGACAAGTACGCCGAGGCCACCGAGGCCGACCTCAAGTCCCTTTCCGCCCAAGGCTTCACGCTGGTCCGACTGCCGATCTCCTGGACCAGGCTGGAACCCTCGCGCGGCCGCCTCGACCCGGCCGAACTGCACCGGATACAGCAACTCCTCGCCTGGGCGGACCACTTGGGCCTCCTCGTCCTGGTCGACTTCCACCAGGACGTCTACGGGCCGAAGTTCGGCGGCGGCACGAACGGCATCCCCGGCTGGGCCACCCGGGACGACGGCCTGCCCTTCACCCCCGACCCGAACGACTGGTTCGCCGGCTACTTCCAGCCCGCCGTCCAGGCCGCCTTCCGCCACCTCTACGACGACCCCGACCTACGCGCCTGGCAGGCCGACTTCTACACCCGGCTCGCCCGCGAACTGCGCGGCCACCGCTCGCTGTTGGGCTACGACCTGTTCAACGAGCCGTTCGGCCCGGTGGACGGCGACCCGAGCGACCCGGCCGTGCTCGCCGCCGCCTCCGCCGCCCTCGAACAGGGCCGGCTCGCCGACATGTACCGCCGCCTGATCGCCGCCGTACGCCAAGTCGACTCCCGTGCCTGGCTGTTCGTCGAACCCACCGTCCTGGTCGGCCAGGGCGTCCCCACCCGGCTGCCCGGCCTCACCGACCCGCGCCCCGGCACGCCCCGGCTCGGCTACGCCCCGCACTTCTACGACACCGCCGTGGAGAACGGCGCCGACTGGGACGAGTCCGACGGCTTCGTGGAGCGGTACACCGCCGCGATCACCGACTACCCCGCCGCCCACCGCCTGCCGGTCCTGGTCGGCGAATGGGGCCCGCCGAACTCCCGCACCCCGGGCAACACCCGGCTGGTCCGCCGGCAGGTCGCCGCGATGGACGGCTTCGCCGAGGGCTGGACCATGTGGTACTGGTGCCGGGGCGCCGGCGGCTACTGCGCGCTCGACCCCGCCGGGCACCCCGCCCCCGGCGACGAACCCGCCTTCGGCCCGTACCCGGCGGCCGTCGCCGGGAGCGGCGTCCACACCGACGGCACCACCGTCCGCTGGAACGCCGACGGCACCGGCCACGACAGCGAACTCCTCCTGCCGCCCGCCGGGTTCCCGCGCGGCGTCCGGGTCGCCGTCTCCCCGGCGGACGCCCGGGTCGAGGTCGAACAGCCCACGGACGGACGCGCGGGAACCGTACGGATCCGGCTCCCGCACGCCCGCCCCGGCACCCCGGTGGCGGTCACGCTCACCGCGAGGTGATCAGGCCAGCCCCCGGCGGGCCAGCAGCGGCCCGGTCTCCGGCGCCCGGCCGACCACCGCGCGGAAGGACTCCAGCGGATCCCGGCTGAAGCCCCGCGCCAGCAGCTCGCGCCGGAACAGCTCGCCGCTCTCCCGCACCGACCGCCCGTTGGTCTCGAACCACTGCACGGTGTCCGCGTCCAGCACCTCCGACCAGATGTACGCGTAGTACCCGGCGCTGTAGCCGCTGGAGAAGATGTGCTGGAAGTACGACGTGCGGTAGCGCGGCGGAATGGCCGGGACGAGGACCCCGGCCTCCGCCAGCGCCCGCTCCTCGAACTCCTCGGCGTCCGCGATCTCCCGGCCCTGCGGCACGGTGTGCCAGGCCCAGTCCAGCAGCGTCGCCGCCAGGTACTCCACCGTCCGGAAGCCCTGCCCGAAGCCCTCGGCCGCCGTCATCCGCTCGACCAGCTCGGCCGGCAGCGGCTCCCCGGTCGCGTGGTGGCGGGCGTAGTTGGCCAGCACCTCCGGCCGGACCATCCACATCTCGTTGACCTGCGAGGGGAACTCCACGAAGTCCCGGGGCACCGAGGTGCCCGCGAACAGCGGGTACTCGACGTCCGAGAACAGCCCGTGCAGCGCGTGCCCGAACTCGTGGAAGAGCGTGCGCACCTCGTCCCAGCTCAGCAGCGCCGGCTCGCCCGGCGCCGGGCGCGGGATGTTGAGGTTGTTCAGCACCACCGGCCGCCGCCCGGTCAGCCCGGACTGGCCCACCAGCTCGTCCATCCAGGCCCCGCCGCGCTTGGACGCCCGGGCGTGGAAGTCGCCGATGAACAGGCCCAGCGAGGAGCCGTCCTCCTCGAACACCTCGAAGACCCTCGCGTCCGGGTGGTGCGCCGTCAGCTCCGGCCGCTCGGTGAAGCTCAGCCCGTACGCGAGCTCCGCGGCGAAGAACACGCCGTCCCTGAGCACCCGCTCCAGCTCGAAGTACGGGCGCAGCGCCGCCGCGTCCACCTGGTAGGAGTCCTGCCGGACCTTCTCCGAGTAGTACGCCCAGTCGTGCGCGGCGATCTCCTCGACGCCGTCCGCGGCCGCCGCCTCGGCCAGCTCGGCGGCCTCCCGGCGGGCGTTGGCCACGGCCGGCTCCACCAGCCGGGCCAGCAGGCCGGACACCGCCTCCACCGTGCCGGCCGTCTCGTCCGCCACCACGTACGCGGCGTGGCTCGGGTGGCCCAGCAACGCGGCCCGCTCGGCGCGCAGCCCGGCCATCCGGATCGCCAGCGGGCCGTTCTCCTCGCCGCCCCGGGAGAGCGAGGCGGCGAGCAGCCGCTCGCGCACCGAGCGGTCGACGAGCTGGGCCAGTTCCGGCTGGAGCGAGGTGTTCTTGAGGCTCAGCACGTACTTGCCCTCGTGGCCGAGCACCCGGGCGTTCTCCGCGGCCGCGGCGATCGCGTCCTCGGACAGCCCGGCCAGCTCCTCGGCGGAGTCCAGGACGAGCGCGGCGGCGCGGGTGGCGGCATTCACGTTCTGCTGGAACGCGGTGGACAGCGCGGCCAGTTCGGAGTTCAGCTCGCGCAGCCGGGCCTGCTCGGCCTCGCCCAGCCGGGCGCCGGAGCGCACGAACGCGGTGTACCGGCGCTCCAGCAGCCGCAGCGACTCCGGGTCCAGCCCGAGACCGGCCCGGTCCTCGTACAGCTCCTCGATCCGGGCGAACAGCTCGCGGTCCAGGTGGATCGCGTCGTGGTGGGCGGCGAGCAGCGGGCTCACCTTCGCCTCCACCTCGTCCAGCAGGTCGGTGGTGTCGGAGGACGACTGGTTCCGGAACACCGCGTCCACCCGGCCCAGCAGCTCTCCCGAACGCTCCAGGGCCACCAGGGTGTTCTCGAAGGTCGGCGCGGCACCGGAGCCGGTGATCACCTCGATCTCGGCCAGCTGCTCGGCCATCCCCCGCTCGTAGGCGGGCAGGTAGTGCTCCTCCCGGATCTCCGCGTAGGGCGGCAGTTCGTAGACGAGGGAGCTGGGTGTGAAGAACGGGTTCTCGGTCACACTCGCCGACCATACGCCGTGTCATCCCCCGCGCCTACGCGGCCCCGGGCCCAATTGTCGTACCCACCGGTTAACGTCGACGGCGGACAACCCCAGGTCGCACGCCCGTACCCGCCGACCGCACACCCGACCGCCCGCCGGAGAGGAGACGCCCCCGTGGCACCCAGGACAGCCCTCGCGCCCGACCCGCACGGCCCCGGCGGCCGCCTCCAGCCGCTGGACGACGCCGGCGCCCCGCTGGGCCCGCCCGAGGCCGTCCCCGACCTCGCCGCCGCCGTCGCCGCCCGGGAGGCCGCCGGCAGCGATCGTTCGCCGGGGTCGCGCTGGGTCTGGGCCGCCGCCGACTCCGGGTACGCCCCGCTGCTGCCCCGGCTGCCCGACCGGCTCGCCCGCTGCCACGACCTGCGCCTGGTCGAGGCCCTGCTGCTGGGCCACGAGGGCCGCTTCGGCGCTCCCCGCTCGCTCGGGGCCGCCTGGTCCCGGCTGCGCGGTCTGCCCGTCCCCGACGACCTGCCCGAACCGGGCCTGGCCGAGGCCGACGGCGGCCAGGACACCCTGTTCGCCCCGGACCGGCTGCAACTGCCGCCCGGCGTCGACCCGCTGGCCGCCGTGGTCGCCGTCCACGCCGAACAGCAGCGCCGGATCGCCGCCATCACCGACCCGGCCGCCCGGCAGCGCTTCCGGCTGCTGGTCGCCGCCGAGTCGGCCGGCGCGCTGGCCGCCGCCGAGATGGCCCACGACGGCCTGCCCTGGCGCGCCGACGTCCACGACCAGCTGCTGACCGAACTGCTCGGCCCCCGCCCGACCGTCCCCGGCACCCAGCCGCGGCTGCTCGCCGACCTCGCCGTCGAACTCCAACAGGCCCTCGGCGCCAAGCCGTTCAACCCCGACTCGCACACCCAGGTGCTGCGCGCCTTCGCCGAGGCCGGCATCCAGCTCGGCTCCACCCGCTCCTGGGAGCTCAAGGGCGTCGACCACCCGGCCGCCCGGCTGCTGGTCCGCTACAAGGAGCTGTCCCGGATCCACGTCGCGCACGGCTGGGCCTGGCAGGACGCCTGGGCCCGCGGCGGCCGGTTCCGACCCGAGTACGTCGTCGGCGGCGTGGTCTCCGGCCGCTGGGCCAGCCGCGGCGGCGGCGCCCTGCAGATCCCGCGCATCCTGCGCCGCGCCGTGGTCGCCGACCCGGGCTGGCTGCTGGTGGTCGCCGACGCCGCCCAGCTGGAGCCGCGGGTGCTCGCCGCGCTCTCCCAGGACGCCGGGCTGGCCCGCACCGCGGCCGGCGGCGACCTGTACGAGTCACTCGCCGCCAACGCCTTCCAGGGCGACCGGGACAAGGCCAAGCTCGGCCTGCTCGGCGCCATGTACGGGCAGACCAGCGGCGACATCGGCCCGCTGCTGAACACCCTGCGCCGCCGCTACCCGGCCGCGATGGGCTACGTCGAGGCCGCCGCCCGCACCGGCGAGGACGGCGGCGTGGTCACCTCCCGGCTCGGCCGGGTCTGCCCGCCCGCCACCGCGGACTTCCTCGACCTCACCGAGGCCGACACCTCCGGCGAGGCCGGCGGCCGCACCGCCCGCGCCCGCGGCCGGTTCACCCGCAACTTCGTCATCCAGGCCAGCGCCGCCGACTGGGCGCTCGCCCTGCTCGCCGCGCTGCGCCGACGGCTGGGCGAACTGCCGGTGGCGGGCCCGGCCGACCGCCCGCACCTGGTGTTCTTCCAGCACGACGAGGTGGTGGTGCACACCCCGGCCAACCTGGCCGACGACGTGGCCGCCGCCGTCGCCGAGGCCGCCGACGAGGCCCGGCGCCTGGTGTTCGGCGACACCCCGGTGCGCTTCCCGCTCAGCACGGCGGTGGTGGACTGCTACGCGGACGCCAAGTAGCCGCGGACGCCAAGTAGCTACGACAACTTGCGGAAGGAGCGCGCGTCCTCGGCCGCCGCGACCACCTCGGCCAGCCCCGCCCCGGTCGAGGCGGTGACGGCGGCCGCGACCGCGCCCTCCACGAACGGCGCGTCCACCAGCCGCACGCCCGGGCGCGGCTCGTCCTCCAGCACCGTCACGGCGGTGAGCACCGAACTGCCGAGGTCCGGCAGCACGACCACGCCCGCCCCGGTGTCCGCCTCCGCGATCGCCCCGGCGATCAGGTCGTAGCTGGTGCCGAGCCCGCCGTCCTCCGTACCGGCCGCGACCGCCACCCGCACGCCGCCCGAGGCGAGTTCGGCGAGCAGCTCACGCAGCCCGGCGGCCAGGGTGGCGCTGTGCGAAACCAAGACGATCCCCACGCTCTCACTCATGCGGCCGACCCTACGACCCGATCGCGCTGCTCCGGGAGTGTGACGGGAAACCCGCGTGTCGCACCCCGTGCCCGCCACCCCCGTCTGGCGTAGCGTCGGAGCCAGGCTGTTGCGTCCCCACCGAGGTCACCAAGGGAGCGAAGAGCGTTGAAGAAGCTGATCAACACCCCGGAGAGCGTTCTGGAGGACGCCCTGGCCGGGGTCGCCGCCGCCCATCCCGAGCTGGCGGTCGACATCCCCAACCGGGTGATCACCCGGGCCGACCGCCCGGCAGGCCCCAAGGTCGCGCTGATCTCCGGCGGCGGCTCCGGCCACGAACCGCTGCACGGCGGTTTCGTCGGCCCCGGCATGCTCGACGCCGCCTGCCCCGGCGAGGTGTTCACCTCGCCCGTCCCGGACCAGATGCTGGCCGCCGCCAAGGCCGTGGAGAGCGGCGCCGGGGTGGTCTTCATCGTGAAGAACTACACCGGCGACGTGATGAACTTCGAGCTCGCCGCCGAACTCGCCGCCGAGGAGGGCCTGGAGGTCCGCACCGTCCTGGTCAACGACGACGTCGCGGTTGAGGACTCCACCTGGACGGCCGGCCGCCGGGGCACCGGCGCGACCGTCCTGGTCGAGAAGACGGCCGGCGCGCTGGCCGAGCGCGGCGCCCCGCTGGACGAGGTGGCCGCCCTGGGCGAGCGGGTCAACGCCGCCTCCCGCTCCTTCGCGATCGCGCTCACCGCGGCCACCGTCCCGGCCGCCGGCAAGCCCGGCTTCGACCTGCCCGAGGACGAGATCGAGGTCGGCGTCGGCATCCACGGCGAGCCCGGCCGCCGCCGCGAGAAGCTCCGCCCGGCCCGCGAACTGGCCGCCGAGGTGGTCGACACCATCCTCACCGACCACCACCTCACCCCGGGCGACGAGGTGATCGCCCTGCTCAACGGCCTCGGCGCCACCCCGCTGCTGGAGCTGTACGTCGTCTACGGCGAGGTCGCCGCCCGGCTCGCCGATCGCGGCATCAGGGTGGCCCGCAGCCTGGTCGGCAACTACGTGACCAGCCTCGACATGGCGGGCTTCTCGCTCACCCTCACCAAGGCCGACGCCCAGCTGCTGGAACTCTGGGACGCCCCGGTCGACACCCCCGCCCTCAAGCGGGCCTGAGGAGGATCCGCGATGGACTTCGACACCCCGCTGGCCGAGGCCTGGATCCGCGCGATCGCCGCGGCCGTCGAGAAGGAGCAGTCCCGGCTGACCGAGCTGGACTCCGCGATCGGCGACGGCGACCACGGCAGCAACCTCCAGCGCGGCTTCACCGCCGCCCTGACCGCGCTGGACGGCCTCCAGCCGGCCGGCCCCGGCGCCGTCCTCACCAAGGCCGGCACCACGCTGATCTCCAAGGTCGGCGGCGCCTCCGGCCCGCTCTACGGCAAGGCCTTCCGCGCCGTCGGCGCGGCCCTGCCCGAGCCCGCCGGAGCGGCCGCCCTCGCCGAGGCCCTGGCCGCCGGCCTGGACGCCGTCCGCGCCCTCGGCAAGGCCGAGCCCGGGGACAAGACCATCGTGGACGCCTGGACCCCGGCCGTCGCCGCCTTCCGCGCCGCGGCCGGGGGCGGCGCCGCCCTCCCCGAGGCGGCCGCGGCCGCAGCCGAGGCCGCCGAGCAGGGCGCCCTCGACACCGTCCCGCTCCAGGCCCGCAAGGGCCGCGCCTCCTACCTCGGCGAACGCAGCATCGGCCACCAGGACCCGGGGGCGACCTCCACCGCCCTCATCTTCCGCACCCTCGCCGTGAAGAACCCCTGATCCCCTCAGT
>NZ_JAFLNG010000038.1 GCF_017427025.1 Streptomyces sp. FH025 | reverse complement strand
GCATCCGGTCCAGCGCGGCCTTGGCGTACTTCTCGGTCTCCGGGTCGACGGTGATCACGTTCGGCACCCGGCCCTCGACCAGCGACTCCAGCGCCCAGACCAGGTGCGGCAGGTCGATCCGGTTCATGGTCGAGCAGAAGCAGACCGTGCGGTCCAGGAAGACGATCTCCTTGTCCGGGTGCGCGTTGGCCAGGCGGCGGACGAGGTTCAGCTCGGTGCCGATGGCCCACTTGGAGCCGGGCTCGGCGGCGTCCAGGGCCTTGATGATGTACTCGGTCGAGCCGACCTGGTCGGCGGCCGCGACGACCTCGTGCTTGCACTCGGGGTGCACCATCACGGTCACGCCGGGGATCCGCTCGCGGACGTCGTTCACGGAGTCCAGGCTGAACCGGCCGTGCACCGAGCAGTGGCCGCGCCAGAGGATCATCTTCGCGTTCCGCAGCTGCTCGGCGGTCAGACCGCCGTTCGGCTTGTGCGGGTTGTAGACGACGCAGTCGTCCAGCGAGAAGCCCATGTCCCGGACGGCGGTGTTGCGGCCGAGGTGCTGGTCCGGCAGGAAGAGCACCTTCTCGCCCTGCTCGAACGCCCACTCCAGGGCGCGCTTGGCGTTGGAGGAGGTGCAGATGGTGCCGCCGTGCCGGCCGGTGAAGGCCTTGATGTCGGCGGAGGAGTTCATGTACGAGACCGGGACGGTCACGTCGGCTATGCCGGCGTCGGTCAGCACGTCCCAGCACTCGGCGACCTGCTCGGCGGTGGCCATGTCGGCCATCGAGCAGCCGGCCGCGAGGTCCGGCAGGACGACCTGCTGCCGCTCGGAGGTGAGGATGTCCGCGGACTCGGCCATGAAGTGGACGCCGCAGAAGACGATGTACTCGGCTTCGGGGCGGGCCGCGGCGTCGCGGGCGAGCTTGAAGGAGTCGCCGGTGACGTCGGCGAACTCGATGACCTCGTCGCGCTGGTAGTGGTGGCCGAGGATGAAGACGCGGTCGCCCAGCGCGGCCTTGGCCGCGCGGGCACGCTCGACGAGGTTCGGGTCGGAGGCGGGGGGGAGGTCACCGGGGCATTCGACACCGCGCTCGCTGTTCGGGTCGGCCTCCCGGCCGAGCAGCAGCAGAGCGAGCGGCGTCGGGGTGGGGTCGACGCCGTGGGTCTCGGTGATGGTGGTGGTCACGGGCGGGTGCCCTTCTGTGCGGCCGATCAGGCGGTGAAGCCTTTTCGTCTATCTGACGCTATCTATGATAGCGGGTTAGCGTCAGAGTGACGATGGCCATTCTGTCGATGTGACGAGAACCGCTCGCCGAAACGGACTCCAACGGAGCCGATTGACCGATTTGGGGGGACCGGGCGTTTCCGAATCGATATTTCGAAGCCTGCGGGTATGGCTGAGGCCATGAAAGCAATTGCGATCAACCGCTACGGCGGTCCCGAGGTGGTCGAGTACACCGACCTGCCCGACCCCAAGGTCGGGCCCGACTCGGTCCTGGTGGAGGTACGGGCGGCCGGGGTGAACCCGGTGGACTGGAAGATCCGCGACGGCGCCCTGGACGGCATCCTCGACGTGCACTTCCCGCTGGTGATGGGCTGGGACGTGGCCGGCGTGGTCCGCGCGGTCGGCGGTGGGGTGACCGAGTTCGTCCCCGGCGACGAGGTGTACGGCTACGTCCGCAAGGACGCCGTCGAGCACGGCACCTACGCCGAACTGGTCTCCGCCCCGGTCCGCACCCTCGCCCGCCGGCCCGCCGCGCTGGACTGGGCGCAGTCCGGAGGCCTGCCGCTGGCCGGGCTCACCGCGCTGCAGGGCCTCAGGGCGCTGCGGATCGCCGAGGGCGAGACCGTCCTGGTGCACGCCGCGGCCGGCGGGGTCGGCCACCTGGCCGTCCAGCTGGCCCGGGCCTTCGGCGCCCGGGTGATCGGCACCGCCGCCGAGCGCAACCACGACTACCTGCGCGGCCTCGGAGCCGAGCCGGTCGTCTACGGCGAGGGCCTGGCCGAGCGGGTCCGCGCTCTCGCCCCGGACGGCGTGGACGCGGCCCTCGACCTGGTCGGCCGCGGCGCCGTGCAGGTCTCGGCGGGCCTGGTGGCGGATCCGGGCCGGATCGCATCGATCACCGACTTCGGCGTGAAGGCCCTCGGCGGCCACTACGTCTGGGTCCGCCCGAGCGCGGCCGACCTGGCCGAACTGGCCGCGCTCGCCGACGACGGCCGGCTGACCGTCACCGTCGCCTCCACCTTCCCGCTCGCCCAAGCGGCCTCCGCCCAGGCGCTCAGCGCCGAGGGCCGTACCCGGGGAAAGATCGTGCTCCTGGTGACGTGACGTGACGTCCGCCCTCCCGTCATCCATTGGCGGTGAACTCGTTCAGGTCATCCGCCAGAATGGTGACGAACCGTTTCGGCAGTGGCCGCCGCCGGGACGTCCCCCTCACCCCCTCGCACGACCCGTGGAGCCCCGCACCGATGACCAGCAGCCGAGCGCACGAGGTGGTCGGGGCCGACCTGGACGAGACCGACCGGCAGCTCCTCGCCCGCCTCGGCAGCGACGGTCGCGCCTCCTACGCCGAGATCGGTCTCCAGGTCAACCTCTCCGCCACCGCCGTGCGCCGCCGGATCGACCGGCTCAGGGCGCGCGGCGTGGTGCGGGGCTTCACCGTGGTGCTCGACCCGGCCGTGCTCGGCTGGCAGACCGAGGCCTTCGTCGAGGTCTACTGCCGCGAGCGCACCGCCCCCGAGGAGATCCTCGCCAGCCTCCGCCAGTTCCCCGAGGTGGTCGCCGCCTGGACGGTCACCGGCGACCCTGACGCCCTGGTCCACCTGCGGGCGGCCGACACGCGGCACCTGGAGGCCGTCATCGAGCGCATCCGCCGCGAGCCCGGCGTCCAGCGCAGCCGCTCCTCGGTGGTCCTCTCCCAGCTGATCGGCTGACCAGGAAGACGGCGCGCAGGAAAGCTGCGCGGACCGCCCCGAAGACGCTCGAAAGCTGCCTGACCAGCCGCGTTCCGACGCGCGGCGAAGCACCCCCGCTGCCTACGCTGATCACGTCCGGTCAGCGCGGTGAGGCCTCCCGCCGACCGGATCCCCCCGACACCCACAGCCGAGAGGGACAGCCGTGTCCGCAGTACCCGACCGCATGCACCGGCCCGACAACGAACTGGTCGACCTGGTTTTCGACTACATGCGGGAGCGGCTGCAGTACGACCCCGTCCCGCTCGACCACCCAGGTGACGGCGAACACCTGCGCGCCCAGCTGGCCGGCCTGCTGAACCAGGACGGCAACAACCCGGTCGACGTGCTCAAGCTCTACGACCACGAGCTGTCCCGCGCGGTCATCTCCGCCGACAGCCCGCGCTACCTGTCCTTCATCCCGTGCGCCCCCACCAAGGCCGCGCTGCTGTTCGACATGGTCGTCTCCTGCGCCTCGCTCCAGGGCATCTCCTGGCTGGAGGCGGCCGGCGCGATCGCCGCCGAGAACCAGGTGCTGCGCCTGATCGCCGACCGGGCGGGCCTGCCCGGGACGGCCGGCGGCTGCTTCGTCTCCGGCGGTTCGGCGGGCAACCTCTCCGCCCTCGTCGTCGCCCGCGACACCGCCCGCCGCCGGCTGGCCAATGACAGTCGTCACAGTGGCCCGGAGGCGCGGCTGCGGATCGCCGTCGCCGACCAGGTGCACTCCTCGGTCAAGAACACCTTCAACATCATCGGCGTCGAGGCCTTCAAGGTCCCGACCGTCGACCGCCGGTTCACCGGCGAGGCGCTGCGCGCCGCACTGGCCGCCGACCCGAACCCGGAGACCGTGATCGCGGTCGTCGGCACCGCCGGCACCACCAACGAGGGCATCGTCGACGACCTCGCGGGCCTGGCCGAGGTCGCCCGCGAGCGCGAGCTGTGGTTCCACGTCGACGGCGCTTACGGCGGCGCGGGCCTGTTCGCCCCCTCGGTGCGCGAGCGCTACAACGGCATCGAGCTCGCCGACTCCTTCGTGGTCGACCCGCACAAGTGGCTGTTCGCCCCCTTCGACTGCGCCGCGCTGATCTACCGCAACCCGCAGCTCGCCCGCGCCGTGCACACCCAGGACGCCTCCTACCTGGACGTCCTGCACACCGAGGGCGACGAGTGGAACCCCACCGACTACGCCTACCACCTGACCCGGCGCGCCCGCGGCCTGCCCCTCTGGTTCTCGCTGGCCGTCCACGGTGTCCAGGCCTACACCGACGCCATCGAGGCCGGCCTGACGCTGGCCCGGGAGACCGCGGAGCTGATCCGCGGGACCGAGTACCTGGAGCTGCTGTTCGACCCGCAGCTCTCGGCGGTCTGCTTCAAGCGCAAGGGCTGGACCAACGACGACTACTACCGCTGGTCGCAGCAGCTGCTCGCGGACCAGATCGGCTTCGTGACCCCGACCGGCTGGGACGGCGAGACGGTCGCCCGCTTCGCCTTCCTGCACCCGGGCACGACCATGGCGATGGTCCGGGAGATCCTGGACACCATGGCCTGATCCACTCGCCCCGCGTACGGCCCCCACCGGAACCGCCCGGCCGGGGGCCGTACGCGTCCCCGCATCCCTACAGGAACGCCCCGCTCGGCAGGTACGGCGCCGGCGGCCGCATCCCGCGCACCCCGACGAAGCCCCCGCTCTCCGGCGTCAGCCCGACCTCCAGCCCGACGTCCAGCGCCCACTCCTGCTCCGCGGTGAGGAACTCCACCCGCGCCTCGACCCCGCCCGGCACCCGGGCCAGCGCCTCCCGCAGCAGCCGGGCGGCGATCCGCTTGCTGGTGGCCGCCAGCAGCTTCACCCCGCCGCCGTCCCGGTAGCAGTAGCCGCTGCCGGCCAGCGCGTCGGCGACCAGCAGTTCCTCGAAGTGCCCCAGCATCAGCGGGTGGTCCGGGCCGTGCGCGGAGCCGCGCAGCCGCCGGTCCACCGAGTCCAGCAGGTGCAGGTGGGTGGCGTTGCCGCGGTGCACCGGTATGTCCCCGGGGTCGATCAGCCCCTCGCGGTCCACCCGCCCGGTCAGCCGCATCGCCGGGTGCAGGGTGAACCCGGCCAGCCGGTAGCGCCGCGCCGCCGCCGGGGCGTCGGAGGCGCAGACCATCCCGCGGAGGCAGCCCCGGGCGTGCGCCACCGCCCGCTCCATCAGCAGCCGCCCGACCCCCTCGCCCCGCGCCGACGGGCGGACCGCGAACAGCGAGGGCGACCACAGGCCCTCCCGGCGCATCGACAGCACCACCCCGACCGCCTCCCCGCCGCTCTCGGCCAGCCAGCAGCCGCCGGGGTCGGTGCGCGCCAGGTGCCTGGTCCGGGCCAGCTGCAGCGGGGTCGGCCTCGGCGGCGCGTGGTCGGCGGAGGATTCGGCGAACGCGGCGAAGGACAGCTCCTGGACGGCCTCCGCGTCCGCCGCGGTGTCCCTGACCTGGCGAAGGATCATGCCGACCATCCTGGCGTCCGTCGGCCGGCCGCGGGGGCCGTTCACCCGGATCCGCGACTCGGGCGGTGACCGCTCCCCGCCGGTGTGCGAGCATGGGGAGCGTAGGGGACGCGGGTGGCACACCCGGCCCACGGAAACCAGCCGCCGAACAGGCCGCAGAAATCCTTCGCCGTCCGGGAAATGAAACCGGGCGGCCGTTGGTTGGCACTGGCGGCAGACCGTCGCCAAGACCGGGAGAAAGCAGATGACCGTCCAGGACGAGACCACTGTCGAGAGTGGCATCCTCCTCACCGATGCCGCCGCGGCCAAGGTCAAGGGCCTGCTGGAGCAGGAAGGCCGCGACGACCTCGCGCTGCGCGTCGCCGTCCAGCCCGGTGGCTGCTCGGGCCTGCGTTACCAGCTGTTCTTCGACGAGCGCTCGCTCGACGGCGACGTGATCAAGGACTTCGGCGGCGTGAAGGTCGTCACCGACCGGATGAGCGCCCCGTACCTGGGCGGCGCCACCGTCGACTTCGTCGACACCATCGAGAAGCAGGGCTTCACGATCGACAACCCGAACGCCACGGGCTCCTGCGCCTGCGGCGACTCCTTCAGCTAAGCCTGAAGCGCGCCCGCTGAAGCGGTGAGGCGGCCCCGGGGATCTCCCCGGGGCCGCCTCTTCACATCCGCCTCCAGGGCTACTGGCCGGCCACGTCCGGGGTGACCGGGTCCGGCCCGGCGTGCGGGTCGCCCTCCAGCGGCACGTCCTGGCCGCTCGACTGGTCGACCACCGTCCGCCCGGCCAGCGGCGAGCGCAGATCGGCGGAGACCGACTGCCGCTTGGCCAGCGCGGAGCAGGCCTGCCCGGGCTGGACGACCGACGGGCCCACCACGACCAGGACGTCCACCCGGCCCGGCTGCGACTCGTCCGCCTTCAGCGCGTACTTGGTGCAGACCCCGCCGAAGAAGTAGACGGTCAGCCTGTTGCTGCCGTCCATCCGGTAGCCGACCGGCGGGCGCGCCCCGGTGCCGACCCCGGTCCCGGCCGGGTTGGGCTCACCGGGGGCGATCCCGTTGACCGGGGGAGTGGCATCGGCCGACGGCCGCCCCGGGGCGGGCTCGGCCGGGGTGGCGGCCCAGCCGGTCGGCGGCGTCCGGCCGGGCGGGCTCGCGGCCGGAGCCGTCGTGGACGCGGTGTCGGAGGCCGTCGAGGCCGAGGGAGCGGCGGAAGCCGCCGCGCCGCCCGCCGCCGAGTCCGAGGAGCTCTTGCCGCCCCCGTTGCACCCGGCCACCGTCACCACCGCGGCCAGGACCAGACCCGCCAGGGCCACCGCCCGCCGACCGCGCCGGGGCATCGTCTCCAGATCCATCTGCACATCCTCCCGAGGGCTCAGCGGCGCCGCCTCCTCGGCCGCTCCGCGCGGATCTGACGTGCCCCGGTCGGATCCGGTTCCGCTTCCCACCCGCACGACTCACATGCCGTACTCGGCCATTCCCGCGACCAGCCGCTGCGCCCCGGACGTGACCCGGAAGCCGACGGAGGCGGGGGCGGCCGGCTCCGGGCCGGCGGCCGACTGCGGCCAGAACCGGCGCAGCCGCCGGGAGGAGCTCACCAGCGCGTCGAGGGAATCACCGTCCGCGTCGGCGCGGGGAACGGACAGCGGGGAGTGCTCGGGCATCATCGGACATCGCTCCGATCCAGGGCCGTGGCCGCACTGCCACGGTCGACGACGGGGCCCGCCTCGTCCGGCAGGGCCCCGGGGCCGACCCTAGGCCGGGCCCCGTCGGCCCACCAGTGCTACCCGGAGGTAGTACACATTCGGAGGCCTCGGGTGCCACCATGGCCGCGAGGGGTGGCCGGTTCCGGCACCATTGCTGGCGCCCAGGCCAGGCCCGGTACCGTAAGTGGGTTCATTCGTGCCCACCCGCTCGCCCCCGCCGCCACTGAGGAGACCTTCGTGCGCATCGCCGTCGCCGGCTCGATCGCCACCGACCACCTGATGACGTTCCCCGGCCGATTCGCCGACCAGCTCGTCGCCGAGCAGCTGCACACCGTGTCGCTGTCGTTCCTGGTCGACGCCCTGGACATCCGCCGCGGCGGGGTCGCGCCGAACATCACGTTCGGCATGGGCGTCCTCGGCCTGCGGCCGATCCTGGTCGGCGCCGCCGGCTCGGACTTCGCCGAGTACCGCAGCTGGCTGGAGCGCAACAACGTGGACTGCGACTCCGTCCACATCTCCGAGACCCGGCACACCGCCCGCTTCATGTGCACCACGGACGAGGACCACAACCAGATCGCCTCGTTCTACACCGGCGCCATGGCCGAGGCCCGCAACATCGAGCTCAAGCCGATCGCCGACCGCGTCGGCGGCCTCGACCTCGTCCTGGTCGGCGCCGACGACCCGCAGGGCATGGTCCGCCACACCCAGGAGTGCCGCACCCGCGGCTACGCCTTCGCCGCCGACCCCTCCCAGCAGCTGGCCCGCCTGGACGGCGAGGACATCCGCGAGCTGGTGGACGGCGCCGCGTACCTGTTCACCAACGAGTACGAGGCCGCGCTCATCGAGACCAAGACCGGCTGGGACGCCGAGGAGATCCTCACCCGCGTCGGCACCCGGATCACCACCCTGGGCAGCAAGGGCGTCCGGATCGACCGCAAGGGCGAGGCGTCGATCCTGGTCGGCTGCGCCCCCGAGGAGGCCAAGGTCGACCCGACCGGCGTCGGCGACGCCTTCCGGGCCGGCTTCCTGACCGGCCTGGCCTGGGAGCTCGACCTGGAGCGCGCCGCCCAGCTGGGCTGCATGCTCGCCACCCTGGTGATCGAGACCGTCGGCACCCAGGAGTACGAGCTGCGCCCGAACACCTTCCTGACGCGCTTCGAGGCCGCCTACGGCGCCGAGGCCGCCGCGGAGATCCGCGCGCACCTGGTCAAGTAGTCCGCCGGACGACGAGGTAGGCCGAGCCCCGGTCGCCGCCGTACTCGGCGGCCGGGGCCTCGCCCGCGTACTCCTGCCCGCGCATCTCGCACCAGGCCGGGACGTCCAGCCGGGCCGCCTCGTCGTCCGACAGCACGGCGACCGTGCCGCCCACCGGCACCTCGCCGATCCGCTTCGCCAGCTCGATCACGGGCAGCGGGCAGCGCTTGCCCAGGGCGTCGATGACCAGCAGCGACTCCGATGCGCTCGACGGCGCCGGCAGGTCCAGCCCGAGCGGGGCCCGTACGCCCGCGACCAACTCCGGCAGCACGGTGAGGAAGCGCTCCACGTCCGCCTCGGCCGTCCCGTACGGCAGCGAGACCCGGACGTTCCCCTCGGTGAGCACCCCCATCGCGGCCAGCACATGGCTGGGCGTCAGGGTGGAGGAGGTGCAGGAGGAGCCGGAGGAGACGGCGAAGCCGGCCCGGTCCAGCTCGGTGAGCAGCACCTCGCCGTCCACGTACAGGCAGGAGAAGGTGACGATGTGCGGCAGCCGCCGCACCGGGTCGCCGACCACCTCGACCTCGGGCACCAGCTGCGGCACCCGGGTACGGATCCGCTCCACCAGCGCGTGCAGCCGGGCGTTCTCCCGCTCGGCCTCGGCCCGTACGGCGCGCAGCGAGGCGGCCGCGGCCACGATGGCGGGAACGTTGACGTAGCCGGGCACCCGCCCGCCCTCGCGCTCGTCGGTGGGCAGCGGCGAGGCGTAGCGGACGTCCTTGCGGACGGCCAGGACGCCGACCCCGGGCGGCCCGCCCCACTTGTGCGCGCTCGCGGTCAGCAGCGACCAGCCCGCCGGGACGTCCACCCGTCCGACGCTCTGCGCCGCGTCCACCAGCAGCGGCACCCCGGCCCCGGCGCACAGCGCGGCGACCTCGCCGACCGGCTGGACGGTTCCCACCTCGTGGTTGGCGCTCTGCAGGGCGGCCAGCGCGGTGTCGGCGCGCAGCAGGGCGCCGAAGGCCTCGGGGTCCACCCGCCCGGCGCGGTCCACCGGGGCCACCGAGACCTCGCCGCCGCCCGCCTCGTGGCGTTCGGCGACGTGCAGCACGCTGGAGTGCTCCACCGCCGAGTGCACCAGGTGGCCGCCGCGCCGCCGGTTCCCAGCCAGCGCGCCCAGCATGCCGAGCTGGACGGCCTGGGTGCCGCTCGCGGTGAAGGAGATCTCGTCCGCCCGCGCGCCCAGGACGGCGGCCACCGTCTCGCGCGCGGCGTCCAGCAGCATCCGGGCCTGCCGGCCGGAGCGGTACAGCCGGGCCGGATCGGCCCAGCCCTCGTCCAGGGCGGCGGTCAGGGCCTGCCGCGCGACGGGGTGCAGAGGGGCCGTCGAGGCCACGTCGAAGTACACGGTCACATTTAACGACACACCCGGGCGCGTCGGGCCCGGTTCCGGTTGCTCACCGGCCGTCAGTCGATCACCCCGAATGTCCGCTTCGTCCGGTGCCGACGGGCCGTCATCCCCGTTGTCCGAGGTCATCCCCCGATCGGGCGTATGGACCTCGAATGCCTGGGATGACCTGCGGCGCAGCCCCTGCCGGGCCTGATCGGGCGACCGGGCGGCGCGTTACCGGGGGCTGCCCGTCAGGAGCGCATAAGGCTGGAGTAGGGTTTGGCCCGCATAAGCATTCAAACCGTGCCCGTGGTCGGGTCGCCAGGGAGGGTCCAAGCCCTCCCTCGGTGCGACGCGAAGGCGGGCGAGACTTCGGGAAGGCGCTACGTGAGTCCCAACGGCTCCGACCGCTCGCCGCGGCGCACGATGCGGCGGAAGCTGCCTCAGGCGCTGGCACTGGGCCTCGTCATCGCGACCGCCACCGGCTGCTCGGCCAACGACCTCCCCAGGCTTGGCCTCCCGAGCCCGGTCACGAAGGAAGGACCCATGGTCCTCCAGATGTGGCAGGGCTCCTGGATCGCGGCACTGGTGGTCGGCGTACTGATGTGGGGTCTGATCATCTGGAGCGTGATCTTCCACCGGCGCAAGCGCACCGGTGTGGAGGTCCCCCCGCAGACCCGGTACAACGTGCCCATCGAGGCGCTCTACACCGCGGTCCCCATCATTATCGTCTCGGTCCTCTTCTACTTCGTCGCCCGCGACGAGTCGAAGCTGACGCAGGTCTCCGAGAAGCCGCAGCACTACGTCAACGTGGTCGGCTTCCAGTGGAGCTGGGCGTTCAACTACGAGAACACCGAGACCCCTGACCCGGCCAACAAGGACGCCGCCTACGAGGTCGGTACGCCCAAGGAGGCGCCGACGCTGTGGCTGCCGGTCAACGAGACGGTGCAGTTCCGTCTCACCTCGCGTGACGTCATCCACGACTTCTGGCCCGTCAACTTCATGATGAAGATGGACGTCGTGCCGGGCGTGGTGAACAAGTTCGAGGTCACCCCGACCGTCAAGGGCGAGTACATGGGCAAGTGCGCCGAGCTCTGCGGCGTCGACCACTCGCGCATGCTGTTCAACGTCAAGGTCGTCGACCGCGCCGACTACGACAAGCACCTGGCCGAGCTTCGCGCCAAGGGTCAGAACGGCGCGGTGCCCTCCGGCCTCATCGGCATGGGAAGTGAAGAGAAGTGACCATCCTCAACGAGCCCGCCGCGGCCGGCGGGGGCGCCGGTGCCGTCACGGTCGGGGCGCAGCGGACCCGCAAGCCGGGTGCGACCATCATCAAGTGGCTGACGACCACTGACCACAAGACGATCGGCACCCTGTACCTGGGCACGTCGTTCGCCTTCTTCCTGATCGGCGGCATCCTCGCCCTGGTCATGCGTGCCGAGCTGGCTCGTCCCGGGACCCAGATCCTGTCGAACGAGCAGTTCAACCAGGCGTTCACGATGCACGGCACGATCATGCTGCTGATGTTCGCGACGCCGCTGTTCTCCGGTTTCGCGAACTGGATCATGCCGCTTCAGATCGGCGCGCCGGACGTGGCCTTCCCGCGTCTGAACATGTTCGCGTACTGGCTGTACCTCTTCGGCTCGGTCATCGCGGTCGCGGGCTTCGTGACCCCGAACGGCGCCGCCGACTTCGGTTGGTTCGCCTACTCCCCGCTGTCGGACGCGGTGCACTCGCCCGGCGTCGGCGGCGACATGTGGATCATGGGTCTGGCCTTCTCCGGCTTCGGCACGATCCTCGGTGCGGTCAACTTCATCACCACGATCATCTGCATGCGCGCTCCGGGCATGACGATGTTCCGGATGTCGATCTTCGTCTGGAACACCCTGCTGACCGCGGTGCTGATCCTGCTGGCCTTCCCGGTGCTGGCCGCCGCGCTGTTCGCCCTGGAGGCGGACCGCAAGTTCGGTGCCCACGTCTTCGACCCGGCCAACGGCGGGGCGATGCTCTGGCAGCACCTGTTCTGGTTCTTCGGTCACCCCGAGGTGTACATCATCGCGCTGCCGTTCTTCGGCATCATCTCGGAGATCATCCCGGTCTTCAGCCGCAAGCCGATGTTCGGCTACTCCGGTCTGATCGCGGCCACCATCGCGATCGCCGGTCTGTCCGTGACGGTGTGGGCGCACCACATGTACGTCACCGGACAGGTACTGCTGCCGTTCTTCTCGTTCATGACCTTCCTGATCGCGGTCCCGACCGGTGTGAAGTTCTTCAACTGGGTCGGCACCATGTGGAAGGGCTCGCTGAGCTTCGAGACGCCGATGCTGTGGACGGTCGGCTTCCTGGTCACCTTCCTCTTCGGTGGTCTGACCGGTGTTCTGCTGGCCTCCCCGCCGATCGACTTCCACGTCTCGGACTCGTACTTCGTCGTCGCCCACTTCCACTACGTGGTCTTCGGCACCGTCGTCTTCGCGATGTTCGCCGGCTTCCACTTCTGGTGGCCGAAGATGACCGGCAAGATGCTGGACGAGCGCCTCGGCAAGATCACCTTCTGGACGCTGTTCTTCGGCTTCCACACCACCTTCCTGGTGCAGCACTGGCTCGGCGCGGAGGGCATGCCCCGCCGTTACGCCGACTACCTGGCCTCGGACGGCTTCACCACCCTGAACACCGTCTCGACCATCGGCTCCTTCGTGCTGGGCCTGTCGATCCTGCCGTTCCTCTACAACGTCTGGAAGACGGCCAAGTACGGCGAGAAGATCGAGGTCGACGACCCGTGGGGCTTCGGCCGCTCGCTGGAGTGGGCGACCTCCTGCCCGCCGCCGCGGCACAACTTCCTCACCCTGCCCCGGATCCGCTCCGAATCCCCGGCCTTCGACCTCCACCACCCGGAGATCGCCGCGCTGGACTACCTGGAGAACCACGGTGAGCCGGCCAAGCACCTCGCCGGTGTGACCCCGGCGAAGTACGACGCCCCGAAGCTGGGCAAGGGCAAGCAGGAGGGTGACGCCTGATGAAGGAACAGGGAAAGATCTTCCTGGGCCTGTCGGTCTTCGTGCTGGCGATGGCCATCACCTACGGCCTGTGGAGCAACAGCTCGGACCACGGCCTGGAGGCCGCCGGTACCACGGCGCTGTTCCTGGCCTTCGGCCTCTGCGCCTTCATCGGGTACTACCTCGCCTTCACCGCCCGTCGGGTGGACAGCGGCGCGGGTGACAACCCCGAGGCCGAGGTCGCGGACGACTCCGGCGAGCTGGGCTTCTTCGCCCCGCACAGCTGGCAGCCGCTCTCGCTGGCGCTCGGTGGCGCGCTCGCCTTCCTGGGCGTGATCTTCGGCTGGTGGCTGATGTTCTGGGCCGCCCCGATCATCCTGATCGGCATCTTCGGATGGGTCTTCGAGTTCTACCGGGGCGAGAACCAGAACCAGTAGGGTTCCGCTTCCGACAACAGGGCCGGTCCCCCCGCACGGGGGACCGGCCCTGTTGCGTCCTGTTGAGTGAGGAACTCACTCAACGGGGTGAACGCGGCGTCGTCCGGATGTCGTTTCGGCACGGTCACTTCCTACGATCTGATCAATCGTGCGAAACCCTCGGAGGCGGTCATGGCCGACAGGCGCGGACTCGCAGGCATCGGCGGCATCTCACTGGCCCTCGCGGTACTGGCCCCGCTGGCCGCCTGCACGTTCGGCGGGGACGACGAGCCCACCGGGCCGCACCGGATCGACGCGGCCCGGCTCGTCCACGTCTCGGCCGAGGGCACGGTGGACCCCTCCCAGCCGGTCGCCGTGACCGCCGTGCCGGGCAGCCGGCTCACCGACGTCACCATGACCGGTTCGGACGGCCGGGTGGTGGCCGGCGTGCTCGCCGACGACCAGCGCAGCTGGCAGACCACCGGGCGGCTGAAGGCCGGCACCTCGTACACCGTCCGGATCTCCGCCGCCGACGGCAGGAACGGGCGCGGCGACACCACCGCGAAGTTCGGCACCCTCGCCGCCCAGCGCCTGCTCACCGCCAAGCTGGGCCCGGACTCCTCGGGCAGCGGGATCTACGGGGTGGGCCAGCCCCTCACCGTGCAGCTCTCCGAGGCGGTGAAGGACCCGCTGGCCCGTCAGGAGGTCGAGCGCCTCCTGACCGTGAGCTCCCAGCCCGCCGTCACCGGCGCCTGGTACTGGGTGGACGACAAGGAACTGCACTTCCGGCCGGAGGAGTACTGGCCGGCCGGCACGACCGTCGCCCTGGCCTTCGACGGCACCGGCAGCCGGATCTCCGACGGCCTCTACGGCGGGGACCGCAGCTCGCTCCGGCTGCGGATCGGCGCGCGGGTCGAGACGGTGATCGACGCGGCCGCCCACGTGCTCACCCTCAAGCGCAGCGGCGAGGTGCTCCGGACCATCCCGGTCACCACCGGCAAGCCCGGCTTCGACACCCGCAACGGCATCAAGGTGGTGCTCGGCCAGGAGCGCTCGGTGCGGATGAACGGCGAGACGATCGGGCTCAAGGCCGGCAGCTCGGAGTCGTACGACCTCAACGTGGAGTGGGCCACCCGGGTGACGTGGAGCGGCGAGTACGTCCACGCGGCGCCCTGGTCGGTGAACTCGCAGGGCGTGGTGAACGTCAGCCACGGCTGTACCGGCATGAGCACCGACAACGCCAGGTGGTACTTCGACAACACCCGGATCGGAGACCTCGTGACGGTGGTGAACAGCCTCGGCCACTCGATGGAGCCCTTCGGCAACGGCTTCGGCGACTGGAACGTCTCCTGGACGGACTGGATCAAGCACAGCGCCCTCGGGCAGCCCCTCACCACCACCGCACCGGCCGCCCAGGCCCCTGCCGCGGGGATGGCCCGACCGGAGCTCTGAGGGCCCGCCCAGGGCCGTCCCAGGGCCCTCTCAGGCCTCCGGGTAGGCCACCGCCAGGGCGGTCACCACGGCGGCCAGGGCGTCCTCCCGGGAGAGCCCGAGCCGGTTCGCCCGCGCGGCGAACTCGGCGGCGGCCTCGACGGCCAGCCGGTGGGCGGCGTCCCCGGTGGCCGCGATCAGGGTGCCGCGCCGTCCGTGGGTCTCCACCACACCGTCCGCCTCCAGCTCCCGGTAGGCCCGGGCGACCGTCCCGGCGGCCAGCCCCAGCTCCTCGGCCAGGGCCCGGACGGTGGGCAGCCGCAGCCCGGCCGGCAGCGCGCCGGAGCGGGCCTGCTCGGCGATCTGGGCGCGGATCTGCTCGTACGGGGGAGTGGCGGCGGCGGGGTCGACGGACAGCTGCACGGGTGCTCCTGGAGGCGGTGCGGGTACGGGGGCCGGCGGATGCGGAAAGGCCGAGGGCCGCCGACCAGATGAACTCTGGTCAGCGGCCCTCGGGGTGACGCGGGGGTGCGTACGGGATCAGTGGTGGCCGTGGCCGCTGGTGATCTCGTGGTGCTCCTCGGCGGTGGGCTTGGGGATCTGGTTGCCCTCGCCGTAGAAGCCGCGGGAGAGCTTGGCCCGGGTGCGGGTGAGGACGCCGGCCTTGCGGGCCACGCCGTTCTCGTCCGTCTGGGCCGGCAGCTCCACCGGCTGGTTCTGCTCGTGCGCGGTGAGCTTGTACAGGTCCTTCTGCGGCAGCTGCGCGTGCACCTCGATGAACTCGCCGTGCGGCAGGCGCTTGATGACACCCGTCTCGCGGCCGTGCAGCACCTTCTCCTTGTCACGGCGCTGCAGGCCGAGGCACCAGCGCTTGGTGATGAAGAAGACGACGACCGGGACCACGAAGAAGCCGACGCGGACGAAGTAGGTGATCGAGTTGATCGACAGGTGCAGGTGGGTGGCGAACAGGTCGTTGCCACCACCGATCAGCAGCACCAGGTACAGGCTGATCCAGGCGGCACCCAGGGCGGTGCGGACCGGGGCGTTGCGCGGGCGGTCCAGGATGTGGTGCTCGCGCTTGTCGCCGGTGATCCAGCCCTCGATGAACGGGTAGACCGCGATCGCGACCAGGACCAGCGGGAAGATCATCAGCGGGACGAAGACACCCAGGTTCAGGGTGTGGCCCCACAGGCTGATCTCCCAGCCCGGCATGACACGGATCAGGCCCTCGGAGAAGCCCATGTACCAGTCCGGCTGGGCGTCGGTGGACACCTGGTCGGGGCGGTACGGGCCGTAGGCCCAGATCGGGTTGATCGTGGCGATCGCCGAGACGGCGGCGATCAGACCGAAGACCAGGAAGAAGAAGCCACCGGCCTTGGCCATGTAGACCGGCATCAGCGGCATGCCGACGACGTTCTTCTCGGTCTTGCCCGGGCCCGCCCACTGGGTGTGCTTGTGGTAGAAGACCAGGATCAGGTGCGCCACCAGCAGGCCGAGCATGATGCCCGGGATCAGCAGCACGTGGATGGTGAAGAAGCGCGGCACGATGTCGTGGCCGGGGAACTCGCCCCCGAACAGGAACATCTGGATGTAGGTGCCGACCAGCGGGACCGCGAGGATCGCGCCTTCCATGAAGCGGATACCGGTACCCGACAGCAGGTCGTCCGGCAGCGAGTAGCCGAAGAAGCCGTCGAACATGCCCAGGACCAGCAGCAGGAAGCCGAAGACCCAGTTGATCTCACGCGGCTTGCGGAACGCGCCGGTGAAGAACACGCGCATCATGTGCACGAGCATCGCGGCCACGAAGACCAGGGCGGCCCAGTGGTGGATCTGGCGGATCAGCAGACCGCCGCGGATCTCGAAGCTGATGTCCACCGTGGAGGCGTACGCCTCCGACATCCCGATGCCCTTGAGGGGCACGTACGAGCCGTTGTAGACGACCTCGGCCATCGACGGCTTGAAGAACAGCGTCAGGTAGACACCGGTCAGGATGATGATGATGAACGTGTAGAGGCAGATCTCGCCCAGCATGAAGGACCAGTGGTCCGGGAAGATCTTCCGCAGGTTGGCCTTGGCGAGGGAGTAGATCCCCAGCCGGCCGTCCGTCCAGTCAGCCGCGGCCTCCCACTTGTTGGCGGGCTTGGCGCGCGTGCTGGAGGGCTTGGCGGCACCGGTCGTGGTGCTGCTCGCGCTACTCATCGAGCACGCTCCCAGAAGCTCGGGCCGACGGGCTCGTCGAAGTCGCCGGTGGCGACCAGGTTGCCCTTCTCGTCAGTGGTGATCTTCAGCTGCGGCAGCGGGTGGCCGGCCGGGCCGAAGATGACGCGCGCGCCGTCCGCCAGGTCGAAGGTCGACTGGTGGCAGGGGCAGAGCGCGTGGTGGGTCTGCTGCTCGTACAGGCTGATCGGGCAGCCGACGTGGGTGCAGATCTTGGAGTAGGCGAGGATGCCCTCGAAGCCCTTCTCCTTGGACTTGTCGTCCTTGATGTCCTCCGGCGCGATGCGCACCAGCATCAGGGCGTCCTTGGCGATGCGCTGCTGGAAGTCCTCGCTGTGGGTGGTCAGACCCTCCGGCATGGCGAAGGTCAGCGAGCCGACGAGGATGTCCTCCGGCTTCATCGGCTGCATCGTGTTCATGTTGATGAGCTGCAGCGGCTTGGCCTCGGTCGCCTCCTTCCAGCCGGTCTCCTTGAGCTTCTTCTCCGGCAGCGGGCCCAGGTCGCGGAGCAGGACCACGCCGGAGAGCGGGACCAGCGCCATCGAACCGATGAGGGTGTTGCGGATCATCTTGCGGCGACCGAAGCCCGACTCGGCGGCACCGGTCTTGAACTGCTCGATGACGTCCGCGCGGACCTCCTCGGAGGCCTCGATCGGGTGACGCTCGGCGGGCAGCTCGACGTCCGACATCAGGGTGCGGGCCCAGTGGACCGCGCCCGCGCCGATCATGAACAGCGCGACGCCCAGGGTCAGGCCCAGCGCGAAGTTCAGCGCGCTGACGTGACCGAGCGGGAAGATGTAGACGATCTTGTCCGGGTCGATGGCCACGTACGAGGCGATGAAGGCGACGGTGGCGAGCATCGAGACCACGAACATCAGCGAGACCTGGCGCTCGGCGCGCTTGGCGGCCCGCTCGTCGATGTCGGTGCGGCGGGGCTCGTGGGCCGGCAGGCCCGGGTCGGCGAACGGGTCGCCGTGGCCGGCCACCTCGCCGGCGGAGCCGTGAGACTCCGGGAGCTTCTCTTCTGACATGTCGTGGCTCATGACTTCTTGGCCTTGGTGGTGTGGGCGGCGACCCAGATCGCGACCGCGATGAGCGCTCCGAGACCGAAGATCCAGCCGAACAGGCCCTCGGTCACCGGACCGAGGCTGCCCAGGGTGAGACCGCCGGGGTTGGGCTCATCGTTGGTGGTGTGGCGGACGAAGGCCACGATCTGCTTCTTCTGCTCCTCGGGCATGGTGGTGTCCGGGAACGACGGCATGTTCTGCGGGCCGGTCTGCATGGCCTCGTAGATGTGCTTGGCGTCCACGCCCTCCAGCGACGGGGCGTACTTGCCCTTGGTCAGGGCACCACCCTGGCCGGCGAAGTTGTGGCACTGGGCGCAGTTGGTGCGGAACAGCTCGCCACCCTTGGAGATGTCCTCCGGGTTGGTCGAGGTGTACTGCTGGGGCTCGGGCGTCACCGGGCCGGGGCCGAGGGAGGCGACGTAGGCGGCGAGCTGGTCGATCTCGGCCTGCGTGTAGATGTTCTTCTTGCGCGGCACCTGGGCGCCGGGCTGCTGGGCCGGCATGCGGCCGGTGCCGACCTGGAAGTCGACAGCGGCGGAGCCCACGCCGACCAGGCTCGGACCGTCGCTGCTGCCCTGGCCGTTCAGGCCGTGGCAGGAGGAGCAGCCCACGGCGAAGAGCTTCTTGCCCTCATCGATCGCGAGCGACTGCGCGGCGACGTCGGCCTGCGCCTTGTCGGCGGGCGCGAACGCGGCGTACAGCCCCCCGGTTGCCGCCAGGGCGAGAAGTAGGACGACCAGCGCCGCCAATGGGTGGCGCCGTCGTGCGGAGAGCTTTTTCACGGAATAACCCCGGTGTCAGGATCTGGTCGACTGGTGGGTGCACCCGGCGGCCGGTCTGGCCGGCACGAGGCTGCCTGTCCAAGGCTGCGCGCGCGGTCGGTCGGTGGGAGCGTCGGCACCGGCAGAAGCGGCCCGTCGCCGGTGAGGGCGGGGGCCGCAGCCGGTGGCCAGCGACCTGATCAGCTGGTTACTTGATCAGGTAGATGGTCGCGAACAGGCCGATCCACACGACGTCGACGAAGTGCCAGTAGTACGACACGACGATCGCGGCGGTGGCCTGCTCGTGCGTGAAGCGCTTGGCTGCGTACGTCCGTCCCAGGACCAGCAGGAAGGCGATCAGACCACCCGTCACGTGCAGACCGTGGAAGCCGGTGGTCAGGTAGAACACCGTGCCGTACGGGTCGGAGGACAGCGAGAGGCCGTCGTTCTTGACCAGCTCGGTGTACTCGAAGACCTGGCCGCCGATGAAGATCGCGCCCATCATGAACGTGATGATGAACCACATGCGGAGCTTCTTCACGTCCCCGCGCTCGGCGGCGAACACGCCGAGCTGGCAGGTCAGCGAGGAGAGCACCAGGATCGTGGTGTTGACCGAGGAGAACGGCACGTTCAGCGCGTGCGCCTTCTCGGTCCAGAACTCGGCTCCCTTGACGGAGCGGAGCGTGAAGTACATCGCGAAGAGGGCCGCGAAGAACATCAACTCGGAACTGAGCCAGACGATCGTTCCGACGCTGACCATGTTCGGTCGGTTGACCGATCCGTGCGCGTGCCCGGTTTCTACTGCTGTTGCTGTCGCCACGACGGACATTATGTCGGTCCCTTATTCCGTCTTCACGCCGGGGGGTGTCCCTCGGAGTGTCCGGTGCGTGCGGTATGCCCCCTTGCGGGCCGACGGGGTGTCCGGACGGTGGCTGAGCAGCGGCGTGTCCCTTTTCTGACGGTTCCTCGACGGGGCCCGCGGCCCCCTTGTCCGGCGCGCCGATGCACGGTCGGCGCAACGCCCGGGGTGAGGGGGCAGGGTGTCATATCGGCCATACGGGTGGACCGGTCGGGTCCGGGTGACGGGCGGTCCTCCGGGCGGGTGAGCCGCGGGCGCGGCGGCTCGGGGAGGAACGTGCGCGAGGGGGCCCGGCCCCGGGGGAAACGGGAGTAGCATCCGGATCAGGTGAACGTGGTCCGGATCACACTTGAGGGAGCAGGATCCATGGCGTACACGACCGACGAGACGCTCACCGTCCTCGTCTACAGCGACGACCGCAACACCCGCGAGCAGGTGCTGACGGCGCTCGGCCGGCGGCCCGCCGAGGATCTTCCGGAACTGTCCTACCTCGAGTGCGCGACCACCCCCGCCGTGCTCAAGGCCCTGGAGAAGGGTGGCGTCGACCTCTGCATCCTGGACGGCGAGGCGGTGCCGGCCGGCGGGCTCGGCCTCGGGCGCCAGCTCAAGGACGAGATCTACGGCTGCCCGCCGGTGCTGGTGCTGATCGGCCGGCCGCAGGACTCCTGGCTCGCCGCCTGGAGCCGGGCCGACGCCGCGATCTCCCGCCCGGTGGACCCGGTGGCGCTGGCCGAGGCGGTCGCCGCCCTGCTGCGGGCCCGGCTGGCGAAGCGGGCCCCGGTCGTCGGCTGAGCGGTGCCGTCTCAGTAGTGGAGAAGGCGGGGCCGTGGTCGCCCCGCCGCTCGATAGGCTGGCTCCATCCTTACGGACGTCCCCCGGAGCGGGGGAACAGACGACAGCTGGAGTCAGCCATGGTGAACGTGAACCCTGCGAACGGCGGTAGCGACCCCGCGCAGGTGATCCGCACCTGGCCGGACCTCCTGGCGGCGCTGTTGAAGGGGGAGGACCTCGACCGCGCGTCCACCGCGTGGGCGATGGACCGGATCATGAGCGGCGAGGCGTCCCCCGTCCAGGTGGCGGGGTTCATGGTGGCGCTGCGGGCCAAGGGCGAGACGGTCGACGAGATCGCCGGGCTGGTGGACGCGATGTACGCGCACGCCGAGCCGCTGCACATCCCCGGCCCGGCCGTGGACATCGTCGGCACCGGCGGCGACCGGGCGAAGACCGTCAACATCTCCACCATGTCGGCGATCGTCGCGGCGGCCGCCGGGGCCAAGGTGGTCAAGCACGGAAACCGGGCGGCGTCCTCGGCCAGCGGCTCCTCGGACGTGCTGGAGAAGCTCGGGGTGGCGCTGAACCTGTCGGCCCGGCGGGTCGCCGAGGTGGCCGAGGAGGTCGGGCTCACCTTCGCCTTCGCGGCGAAGTTCCACCCCTCGATGCGGCACGCCGCCACCGCGCGGCGCGACCTCGGCGTGCCGACCGCCTTCAACATCCTCGGCCCGCTGACCAACCCGGCCAAGGTCACCTCGCACGCGATCGGCTGCTTCGACACCCGGCTGGCCGGACTGATCGCCGGGGTGCTCGCCCGGCGCGGGGCGACCGCGCTGGTGTTCCGGGGCGACGACGGGCTGGACGAGCTGACCATCACCACCACCTCGCGGATCTGGCTGGTGCGCGACGGGGCGGTCACCGAGACCTCCTTCGACCCGCGGGACGTCGGCATCGAGCTGGTGGGCATCGAGGCGCTGCGCGGGGCGGACGCCGCCTACAACGCGGACGTCGCGCGCCGGCTGCTGGCCGGGGAGCGGGGGCCGGTCCGGGACGCCGTCCTGCTGAACACCGCGGCGGCGCTGGTCGCGCTCGAACTGGGCGACGCGCCGCTGACCGAGCAGCTCGCGGCGGGCATGGCGCGGGCGGCCGAGGCCATCGACTCGGGCGCGGCGCAGGACCTGCTGCGGCGCTGGTCGGAGGCCACCAGCCGTAGCTGAGACGGCAGTTGAGGGCCCGTACCGGTGTGCCGGTGCGGGCCCTCGGGCTGTCCGGATGGTGGATATCCGTTTGACCACCCGACGGACGCGACCTACAGTCGTGGCCAGGTCATGAGCGACAGCGCCAAGCCCCAGCTGGCTGTCCGGCAACCCTCCGTCCGTGGCGGGGTGCCCTGGGTGAGGACCGGGTCGCTCGGCAAGCAGTCCGTGCGACAAGCGCGGACGCCCGACGACTAGCACTCCCGGGGTCCCTTACCCCTGAAGGAGTGCATCCTCATGTCGGTTTCCATCGAAATCTGCGCCCCGCTCGCCGTTCTCGGCCAGGACGTCCAGGTCCCGCTCGCCAGCGGTGAGAAGGTCGGCTACGCGGCGCTGGACTACGCGGCCAGCTCGCCGGCGCTCCAGCGGGTGTGGGACGACGTCGCCGCGTACGCCCCGTACTACGGCAGCGTGCACCGCGGCGCCGGGTACCTCTCGCAGCTGTCCACCGACCTGTTCGAGCAGAGCCGCCGGACCGTCGCCGAGTTCCTCGACCTGCGCGAGGGCGACCAGGTGGTCTTCACCCGCGCGACCACCGACTCGCTCAACCTGCTGGCCGCCGCCCTGCCGGCCGGCACCCGGGTGTTCGCCTTCGAGACCGAGCACCACGCCTCGCTGCTGCCCTGGGCGCACGCCGGGCTGGAGGTCGGCTACCTGCGGGCGCCGCGCTCGCGCGCCGAGGCGGTGGCAGCCCTGGACGCCGCGCTGGCCGCCGCGCCCGAGGGGCCGAAGCTGCTGTGCGTCACCGGCGCCTCCAACGTGACCGGCGAGCTGTGGCCGGTCGCCGAGCTGACCGAGACCGCGCACCGGCACGGCGCCCGGGTGGTGCTGGACGCCGCCCAGCTGGCCCCGCACCACCGGGTCTCCGTGCGCGAGCTGGACGTCGACTGGATCGCCTTCTCCGGGCACAAGATCTACGCGCCGTTCGGCGCCGGGGTGCTGGCCGGGCGGACGGACTGGCTGGACGCGGCCGAGCCGTACCTGGCCGGCGGCGGGGCGACCCGGACGGTGGCCCGGGAGGCGGACGGCTCGGTGGCGGTCGAGTGGCACACCGGCCCGGCCCGGCACGAGGCCGGCTCGCCGAACGTCATCGGCGCCTACGCGATCGCCTCGGCCTGCCGGGCGCTGACCGAGGCCGGCTTCGACGCGCTGGAGGCCCGCGAGCGGCAGCTGGTCGACCGGCTGACGGCGGGCCTGGCGGAGATTCCGCAGGTCAAGGTGCTGAGCCTGTTCGGCACCGACTCGGCCCGGGTGGGCGTGCTGTCCTTCGTCGTCCAGGGCTGGAACAGCTCGCACTTCTCGGCGGCGCTGTCCGCCGAGTACGGCATCGGGGTGCGCGACGGCCTGTTCTGCGCCCACCCGCTGGTGCGCACCCTGCTCGGGGATGAAGAGGCGGCGCCGTCCGAGTGCGGTGCGCCCGAGCCCTCGCTGCCGGGCGAGCGCAGCCTGAACGCGATCCGGGTGAGCTTCGGCGCCGGGACGCCGGACGAGCACATCGAGCGCTTCCTGACCGCCGTCCGCGAGCTGGTCACGGACGGCGCGGCCTGGAACTACCGCAACGAGGGCGGGCGTTGCGTCGCCGACACTCGTCGCGAGGGCTGAGCGGGGGGTTGGGCGGGGCGCTCGCTACTCGTCCAGGCCGAGGGCGAAGGCGGCCTCCAGGTCGTGCTGGGAGTAGGTGCGGAAGGCGATGTGGGTCTCGGTGTGGACCACCCCCGGGACCTTGTTCAGCCGGCCCGGGATGACCTCGGCGAGGTCGTCGTGCTGGCGCACCCGCACCATCGCGACCAGGTCGTAGCCGCCGGTCACCGAGTACACCTCGCTGACACCCTCGATGGCGGCGATGGCCTCGGCGATCTCCGGGATGCGGTCGACACTGGTCTTGATCAGGACGATGGCGGTGATCACTGTTCGGGCTCCTTTGTGGGGTGCGGCCAGCGTATCGGGCGTCAGCCGGGGCGGCGCCGGGGGTGGCCGACGACCGTGCAGGCGAAGAGGAACCCGGCCGAGAAGCCGATCACGTGGACCAGGTAGGCCACACCGGGCCCGGCCGAGTGCACCGACCACCACTGAAGCGCGAACCAGAGGCCGAGCACCAGCCAGGCCGGGAAGCGCAGCGGTAGGAAGAACAGCAGAGGGACGAGGGTGGTCACCCGGGCCCGCGGGTGGAAGCGCAGGTAGGCGCCGAGCACGGCGGAGATCGCCCCCGAGGCGCCGATCAGGACCCGGGTGGAGTCCGGCGAGTGGGTCTCGGCGAGCGCGAAGCCGTACGAGGCCAGGCTGCCGGCGGCCAGGTAGAAGAGGAGGTACCTGGCCCGGCCGACCCGGCGTTCGACGGTGGGGCCGAAGACGTAGAGGAAGAGCAGGTTGCCCAGCAGGTGCAGCCAGCCGGCGTGCAGGAA
>NZ_JAFLNG010000379.1 GCF_017427025.1 Streptomyces sp. FH025 | reverse complement strand
GCTCGACGACGCCGCCTGGACCTCCCCGCCGTTCGAGCTCACCGAGCGCGACGGCCGCTGGTACGGGCGCGGCGCCGCTGACTGCAAGGGCAACATCGTCATGCACCTCACCGCGCTGCGGGCGCTCGGCGACGACCTCCCGGTCGGCGTCAAGCTGGTGGTCGAGGGCTCCGAGGAGCAGGGCACCGGCGGCCTGGCGGCGTACGTGCCCCCGCACGCGGGCGAGTTGCACGCGGACGCCCTGCTGATCGCCGACACCGGCAACGCCGCCGCCGACGTCCCCACCGCCACCACTTCGCTGCGCGGGGTCACCACCGTGGTGGTCAGCGTCCGGGCGCTCCACGGCGACGTGCACTCCGGCATGTTCGGCGGCCCCGCCCCGGACGCCCTCGCCGCGCTGATCCGGATGCTCGACTCGCTGCGCGACGCCGGCGGCGGAACCCGGATCGACGGCCTGGACTGCACCGGCACCTGGAGCGGCGCCGGGTACGACGAGACCCGGTTCCGGACCGACGCCGGAGTCCCGGACGGCGTCCGGCTGACCGGCTCCGGCACCGTCGCCGACCGGCTCTGGGCCCGCCCGGCCGTCACCGTCCTCGGCATCGACTGTCCGCCCGTGGTCGGCTCGGCCGCCGCCGTCCCGGCCACCGCCCGGGCCCGGGTGAGCCTGCGGGTACCGCCCGGCACCGAGGCCCGCGCCGCCCAGGACGCGCTGGTCGGGCACCTGGAGGCCGCCGCCCCCTGGGGCGTGCGGGTGGAGGTCGAGCGGCAGAGCGCCGGCGAGCCGTTCCGGGCGGGCACCACCGGGCCCGCGTACACGGCGCTCGACCTGGCGATGCGGGAGGTGTACGGCACGCCGATGTCCTTCCTCGGCCAGGGCGGCTCGATCCCGCTCTGCAACGTCCTCGCCACCACCTTCCCCGAGGCGGAGATCCTCCTGATCGGCGTCGAGGAGCCGCGCTGTCTGATCCACGCGCCGAACGAGAGCGTCGACCCGGAGGAGCTCCGGCGGATGGCCCACGTCGAGGCGCTCTTCCTCCGGCACTTCGCCAACTCGGGCCGCACGTGATGGAGTTGCCCATGTGATGGAGTTGCCCACCTGATGGAGCTGCCCACGTGATGGAGTTGTCGCGAAGCCCGTCCGGACCACGAGGAGGAAGCACCGTGCCCCGTCCCTTCACCGTCGAGGACCACGCCGCCCGGATGGCCCGGGCCGCCGCCGACGCGACCGCCGCCGGGCTGGCCGGCCTGGTCATCGCCCCCGGCCCCGACCTGGCGTACCTGTGCGGCTACACGCCCACCGCGATCACCGAGCGGCTCACCGCCCTCGTCCTCGCCGCCGGGCGCCGACCCGCCCTGGTGGTCCCCAAGTTGGAGCGCCCCGACGCCGAGAAGGCGGTCGGCGCCCCGGCCGTCGAGCTGCTCGACTGGTCCGACGGCGAGGATCCGTACGCCGCCGTCAGCCCGCTGTTCGACCCGGCCGGGCGGTACGGCGTCTCCGACAACGCCTGGGCGATGCACCTGCTCGGCCTCCAGTCCGCGCTGCCCGGCGCCGCGTTCACCTCTCTCACCGAGACCCTGCCGATGCTGCGCGCGGTCAAGGACACCGAGGAGCTGGAGCGGCTGGCCGCGGCCGGTGGCGCCGCGGACGCCGCCTACCGGAGCATCCTGGAGGTCGCCTTCGCCGGCCGCCGGGAGACCGACGTGGCCGCCGACCTCGGCGCGCTGCTCATCCAGTACGGGCACAGCCAGGTCGACTTCACCGTGGTCGGCTCCGGCCCCAACGGCGCCAACCCGCACCACGAGGCCGGGGACCGGGTCATCCGGCCCGGCGACACCGTGGTGCTGGACTTCGGCGGCCTCAAGGACGGCTACGGCTCGGACACCACCCGCACCGTGCACGTCGGCCCGGACGTCCCGGCCGAGGTGCGGAAGGTGCACGACGTCGTCCGGCTCGCCCAGCAGACCGCCTTCGAGGCGGTCCGCCCGGGGGTGAGCTGCCAGGAGATCGACCGGATCGCCCGACGGGTGATCACCGAGGCCGGCTACGGCGAGTACTTCATCCACCGCACCGGCCACGGCATCGGCACCACCACGCACGAGCCGCCGTACCTGGTCGAGGGCGAGGAGCGGCCGCTGGTGCCCGGCATGTGCTTCTCGATCGAGCCCGGCATCTACCTGCCCGGCCGGTTCGGAGTGCGGATCGAGGACATCGTCACCGTCACCCCGACCGGGGGCCGACGCTTCAACAACACCCCGCACGAGCTGGGCATCGTCTCCTGATGAGCCGTCCGATGCGTCACCCCGTCCTCACAACCCTGACCCGCCTGCGCGCCTTTCTTACGGGCCGGTCATGGTTCACCCAGAGTCCTCCAAGTTTGCGTTGGTAGTTTCGGTGAGCATGACCAAGCTGCTCAGCCCGGCCCCGCCGACCCCGGCGCCGGCCGGCCGACTGCGACCCGTGACCGACCGCCCCCGCCGCACCGGGCTGGCCAGACTCCGGCTGCTGGCCTGGCCGCTCTACCTCACCGCGTTCGGCTGGTTCCTGCACACCCAGGGCCTGGCCTTCGCCAACGACGTGGTGTTCCTGTGGCTGATCGGTGCACTGCTGACCGCGGCCGTGCACAGCGGACACGGCTGGCGCGGCTTCGCGCTGGTGCTGCGCGACTGGGTCCCGGTGATGGCCGTGGTCTGGGTGTACTCGCTGCTGCGCGGCTACGGCGCACACACCCCGTGGGCCCCGCACTGGCTGCCGCAACTGCGCGCCGACGAGGTGCTCGGCTTCGGCGAGACCTGGACGGTACGGCTCCAGCACGCGCTCTACACCCCCGGCTCGCCGCACTGGTACGACTACGCGGCGATGGTCGTCTACCTCTCGCACTTCCTCGTGGTCTTCGTCCTGCTGGCGATCCTCTGGCGGCGCGCCCACCAGCGCTTCCGGCAGCTGCTCGCCGCCTACCTGGCGCTCACCTTCGCCGGCTTCGCGACCTACCTGCTCTACCCGGCCGACCCGCCGTGGCTGGTCTCCCAGGAGGGCAACCTGCCGCACCTTAGCCGGGTGGTCTGGGAGGTCGTCTCCGCCGCCGGGGTGCCGCAGGCCGACTCGCTGCTGGAGAACGGCAGTCAGTTCGCCAACGACGTCGCCGCGATGCCCTCGCTGCACTCCGCCTACCCGGCGATGCTGCTGTTCTTCTTCTGGCCGACCGCCCGGCCGTGGCTGCGGGCGCTGCTGGTCGCCTATCCGCTCGCGATGGCGTTCACCCTGGTCTACGGCGCCGAGCACTTCATCGTGGACATCTTCGCCGGCTGGACGTACGCGGCCGTGGTGGTCTTCGGCCTGCGCTACCTGCGCAACCGCCGGACGGTGCGGCGGACGGCGCAGCAGACGGCGGAGGCAGACTTGGCGGCGTGACCTCACATCCGCCGATCCCACCGGTCCCGGCCGCGAAGCCAACGAAGCCAACGAAGCCAACGAAGCCGACGCCCGAGCAGCTGCGGGCCGCCCAGGACACCACCATCCCGGACATCACCGGGCCCGGGCTGCGGGTGCTGTTCTGCGGCATCAACCCGGGCCTGTGGTCCGGTGCCACCGGGCACCACTTCGCCCGCCCCGGCAACCGCTTCTGGCCGGCCCTGCACCGCTCCGGCTTCACCGAACGCCAGTACCGCCCGGACGAGCAGGGCGAGCTGCCCGCGCTCGGACTGGGCATCACCAACGTCGCCCCGCGCACCACCGCCAAGGCGGACGAGCTCACCGCCGAGGAGCTGCGCGCGGGCGGCGCGGCGCTGCGCGAACGCGTGCTGCGACTACGCCCGCGGGTCCTGGCCGTACTCGGCGTCGGCGCGTACCGGACGGCCTTCGGGCGGCGGCAGGCGGCGATCGGGCGCCAGCCGGAGGGCATCGGCGAGACCGAGGTGTGGGTGCTGCCCAACCCGAGCGGGCTCAACGCCCACTACACGCTGGACGCGCTGGCCGCCGAGTTCCGCAAACTCCGCGAGAGCGTCGACGGGCTCGACCGCGCGAGTTAGGCCGCTGCCAGCCCCTCGGGCAGCGGCAGCTCGCGCAGCTCACGGATCAGCGCCCGGACGGGTGCCGTCCCGGCCAGCTCCGGGGTGGTGACGTACCCGACGAAGCGGCTGGGCGGGTGCGGGCCGAGGTCGGTGACGGCCAGTCCGGGCGGGGCGCCGAGCAGCGCCGTGCGGGGCATGATCGCCATGCCGAGGCCCTGGGAGACCAGGGCGAGGGCCATCGTGTCGTCCTCCACGTCGACGGTCGCGGGCGGGAGCCAGTCCTGCCGCCGCCACCAGTCCCGGGTGTAGGAGTCGCAGTTCTCCTGCCAGTCGACCAGCGGCAGCCCGCGCGGCGCCGGGTGGTCCTGCGGGTGCGCCAGCCCGTACGTCTCCCGGTACAGCCGCACCGCGACCAGGCCGGGGACGGCCGGCGGGCCGCCGGCGTCCAGGGTGGCCAGCCCGAGGTCGGCGCGCCCGTCGGCGACCTCCCCGGCGGTTCCCCGGCCGAGCTCCCGGACGATCCGCACGTGCGGGGTGAGCCCGGGGTGCCGGGCGGCGAGCCTGGCCAGGACGGGCGGCAGCAGGTGGGCGGCGGCGCTGCGGAACGCGGCGATCCGCAGCGTGCCGGTCACCGGCCCCGCCGTGCCCGGCCCGCGCACCTCGGGGCCCATCGCGGCCAGCAGCCGCAGGATCCGACGGGCGTACGCCACCGCCCGCGCGCCGGCCTCGGTGGGGCGTGCGCCGTGGCGCCCGCGGTCGAAGAGCACCGCGCCGAGCTTCCGTTCGCAGGCGCGCACGGTGTGCGAGACGGCGGACTGGGTAGTGTCCAGGCGCACGGCGGCCGCGGTGAAGCTCCGCTCCTCCTCCACGGCGACCAGGACGCGCAACTCGTGCGGGGCGAGATCCGTCATGCGCCCGAATCTACCGGCATCCATCGAAGCCGCTCATGGAAGCCGCCCATCCATCGCCGCCGGCGAGGCCCTCGTCGAGAACGTCTACCAGTCCGTCGACCCGTACATGCGCGAGCTGATGAACGAGGACGGCTGGGAGCTGCACGGCCCGCTGGAGGGACGCACCATCGGCCGGGTGGTGGAGTCCCGGGCCGACGCGCTGCCGGTCGGCGCCATCGTCTTCCACCGGCAGGCCTGGCGCACCCACTCGATCGTGACGGCCGACGGCGCGAACGTGCTGCCCGACTTCGAGGGCGTCCCGCTCAGCGCCCACCTGTCGATCCTCGGCGGCACCGGACTGTCCGCCTGGGTCGGCCTGACCCGCGTCGCCCGGCTCCAGGCCGACGAGACCATCTTCATCTCGGCCGCGGCCGGCGGCGTCGGCACCGCCGCCGGCCGGATCGCCCGGTTGCTCGGCGCCGGACGGATCATCGGCAGCACCGGTTCCGCCGCCAAGGCCGCCCACCTCACCGAGCACGTCGGTTTCGACGCCGCCTTCGACTACCACGACGGCCCGATCGCCGACCGGCTGCGCGAGGCCGCCCCGGACGGGCTGCACGTCTACCTCGACAACGTCGGCGGCGAGCACCTGGAGGCCGCCATCGACGTGATGCGCGACTACGGCCGGATCGCCTGGTGCGGCGCCGTCGCCCAGTACAACACCCCGCTGGACCCGCCGCCCGCGCCGCGCAACCTCTACGACGTGGTCGGCCGGAGCCTGCGGCTGGAGGGCTTCCTGGTCCGCAACAACCTGGACGCCCGCCCCGAGCTCTACGACTTCCTCGTCCCGCACCTGCGCTCCGGCGCCGTCGTCCCGGACGAGACGATCGTGGACGGCTTCGACCGCGTGGTGGAGGCCTTCCTCGGCGTGCTGACGGGCGCCAACACCGGCAAGATGATCGTCCGGATCGGCGACTGACCTCGGCTGCCGCTACAGCGGCGTGACGGCCTTGAGCACCACCAGCAGGGCCACCGCGGCGTTGAGCGCGCACAGCGCCGAGGCCGCCGTGCCGACCGCCGCGACCATCGCCGCCAGGCCCGCCGGGGTCTTGGCCGGCGGCCAGTTGCGGGCGGTCGGCACCGGGCCGAGCAGTGCGGCCACCCGGCGCGGCACCGGACCGGGCGCGGCGGCCGGGGCGGCGAAGGCCGCGAAGCCGGGCGCCGGAGCGGCGTGCGAGACCAGGGCCGCCCGGGCCACCGCCCTGGCGGTGATCCGGCGGTCGCCCACCGCCTGGGCCGACTCCTCGTCCGCCCAGCGCTCCGCGGCGAACGCCACCGCGTCCTGGAGCGGCCGCAGGAAGGGGTTGACGCAGGCGGCGAGCTGGGTGGTCAGCAGGTAGCGGTGGTGCCGGTGGCGCAGGTGCGCCCGCTCGTGCGCGAGCAGCGCCTCGCGCTCGTCCTCGGCCAGCCCGGCCAGCATCCCGGTGGAGACCACCACCCGGCCCGGCGAGCCCGGCAGCGCGTACGCGTACGGGCTGCGGTCCGGCAGCACCGCGAGGTCGCCGGCCCCGGCGGGGCCCCCGGGCAGCCCGGCCAGCGCCCGCCGGGCCCGGCCCCGGATCCGCAGGTGCCGCACGACCGTCCGGGCGCAGGCGAAGCCCACCAGCACCAGCAGCCACATCGCGGCCGTGCCGACCGTCTCGTGGTACGGCAGCGCGGCCCGCACCTCCGGGTCGGACCAGCTGTCCGGCAGCGGATTGCCGGGGATCTGCGCGGTGCCCACCACCCCGATCAGCCCGAGGCAGAGCACGCTGCACACCGCCATCACCGCACTGATCACCGTCATCAGCCGGGACGCGCCGCGCGGGTGCAGGTGCTGCTCGGTCAGGCGGGCGATCGGCACCGCGGTCAGCGGCAGGATGAGCGGGAGGAAGACGAAGAAGCCCACGGGTCAGCTCTCACGGTCGGCCGCTGCCGGATCGGCGGACGCGGCGTCGAGCAGCGCCCTCAGCAGTTCCTCGTCGTGCGGCAGCAGCGCGCTGACGAAGCTGGCCAGGACGGCGTCCCGGTCCGCCTCGCCGTCGAGCATCCGGCGCATCCGCAGCGCGGCCAGCCCGGCGGCGTCGGAGGAGGCCTGCCAGAGGTAGGAACGGCCGGAACGGCTCCGGGAGACGGCGTTCTTGGCGTGCAGCCGGGACAGGATGGTCATCACCGTGGTGTACGCCAGGTCGCCCTCCAGGCGTTCCTGGACCCACCCGGCGCTGGCCGGACCGGGCGCCCGCTGGAGCACCGCCAGCACCTGCGCCTCCAGCTCGCCCTGGCCGCGTCGTCGGGTCGGCGCGTCCCCGGACGCCGGGGCGTGCCTCTCGTCTGCCATGACGGCCCACTCCCTCCGGATGCCGCGCCCCGGCCGACGGGGCGCGGCATCATCCTAGCGAGCGGCAGGCGGCGCCGAACGGCTCAGGACGAGGGTTCGGGGGCGTACTCCGGGACGCACCTCGCGGCGTACTCCGGGGCGTACTTCGTCGACGTACGAGGCAAGGGCGCCCCGCCGCCGACGCAGCGGCTCCCGGGCGTTCCGCCGGCGGTCCGGCTCCGCGACGTCGGGTGGTGCAGGTCGAAGGCCGGGGACGAGTCGGAGACGTGGA
>NZ_JAFLNG010000378.1 GCF_017427025.1 Streptomyces sp. FH025 | reverse complement strand
GGGACGACGCCGGCCACGGCGAGCGCCTCCGGTGCCGGGGGCGTCTCCAGCGGGGCCGCGGCGCCGGACGGCACCTTGTCGAAGGTGTCCGGGACGGGCAGGGTGGACCAGTCCGAGAGCGGCCACGCCACCACGAAGGCCCGGCCGACCACGTTGTCCACCGGCACGAAGCCGTCGCCGGTCACGGTGTGGTGCCAGCGGGAGTCGCGCGAGTTGTTGCGGTGGTCGCCCATCACCCAGAGCTTGCCCTTGGGCACCGTGACGGTGCCGACCGGGTCGTTGTCGCAGGGCGTCGCGCCGGGGAACAGGTACGGCTCGTCCAGCGGCACGCCGTTCACCTTCAGCGGGCTCCCGGCCTCGCAGTCGATGGTGTCACCGCCGACTCCGATCACCCGCTTGATCAGGTCCTTCTCGTCCGCCGAGGGCATCAGGCCGACGGTGCTGAGCGCCTTCTGAACGGTGGTCATGAAGCCGCCGGACTCGCTCGGGGTGCCCTCCAGCCAGCCGCCCGGATCGCGGAAGACGACGACCTCCCCGCGCTCGGGCTGGGCGCCGAACCACGGGGTGAACTTGTCGACCAGCACCCGGTCGCCGATCCGCAGGGTCTGCTCCATCGAACCGGAGGGGATGGAGAAGGCCTGCACGAAGAAGGTCTTGATGCCGAGCGCGAGCAGCAGGGCGATGACCAGCAGGATCGGCAGCTCCTGCCAGAACGGGCGCTTCTTCGGGGCGCGCTTCCTCGCCGCCCCGGCCTTCTTCCCGGCCTCTCCGGCCTCCTGACCGGCCGCCACCCGCTCCTCGGCTCCGCCGCTCCCGCCGGATTCCGTGCTCTGCTCCACGCTCATGTACTCGGCCCCTCCCGACGGCCTGGCGGGGGTCCGAAGCGGAACCCCCTGCCTGGGAACGAACCTACCGAACAGAGGTTCCCGGGCGCGCCCTGACGTGGATGCGCTCGCCCTGCGGGCCGAACAGGCTGAGGAACTCCACGGGCTGCGAACCGGCGTTGCCGACGGCGTGCGGGGTCCGGGTGTCGAACTCCGCGGCCTCACCGGCCGTCAGCACCAGGTCGTGCGAGCCGAGCACCAGCCGCAGCCGGCCGGACAGCACGTACAGCCACTCGTAGCCCTCGTGGACCTTCAGTTCCAGCTCCGTCTCGGAGCGGAAGCCGGGCGGCATGATCTGCTTGTACGCGTGCACGCCGCCGAAGTGGCGGGTGAGCGGGACGAAGGTCTGGCCGTGCCTCGTCACGGGGCGGGCGTGGATCCGCGGGTCTCCGGTGGCCGGGGCGCCGACCAGTTCGTCCAGCGGCACCCGGTACTCCCGGGCCAGCGGCAGCAGCAGTTCCAGGGTCGGTTTTCGCTGCCCGGACTCCAGCCGGGACAGCGTACTGAGCGAAATGCCGGTCACGGCCGCCAGTTTGGCGAGCGTGGTACCGCGCTCCTGGCGCAGCGCCCGCAGCCGGGGACCCACCGCGGTGAGGACGTTCTCGAACTCTTCGTCGGCCATGCCTGCCATTCGCCGGGACGGCAAGGGTGGTTGTCAATCCGGCACACCGGTACGGCTTATCCTCGCGCCATGCGCATCATCCTCACCCGGGACTCCGTCGCGGCCGGCGACGACGTCGACGCCCCGCACCAAGCGGTCCTCACCCTCCCGGACGGTCTCGGCCTCCCGGAGGCCCTCACCGCGCTCGGTCTCCCCCGCCCCCGGCTCCCGCTGATCGCCGGTGGCCGGGCCACCTGGGTCCTCCGCGGCGAGGACGGTACCGCGCTCGCCGTCCTCGCCCAGCAGTGGCCGCGGCCCCGACCGCTCCCCGCCGGGCGGGGCCCGCTGGCCCGGCTGGCCGGTCCGGACGGCGCCGTACGGCTGCACGTGGAGTACCGGCGGCAGCTCGACCCGGAGGCCGAGTACCGCCGGCTGGGCTGAGCCGGGCTCCGCGTGGGACTCGTCTATCGTCTTCCGACGTCGGGTTTCGTCAACACATCGGTGCGGCAGCACCTCACTGGGGAGCGGATCATGGGAAAGCCATCGGCGGCGGCCGACGCCGATCGGTTGCAGCGGCACCTGGGTGCGTTCGACGCGGTGGTCATCGGCCTCGGATCGATGGTCGGCGCCGGGATCTTCGCCGCCCTCGCCCCCGCGGCCTCGGCGGCCGGCTCCGGACTGCTGCTCGGCCTGGCGCTGGCCGCCGTGGTCGCGTACTGCAACGCCACCTCCTCCGCCCGCCTGGCCGCCCGCTACCCGCAGTCCGGTGGCACCTACGTCTACGGCCGCGAGCGGCTCGGGGACTTCTGGGGCTACCTGGCGGGTTGGGGTTTCGTCGTCGGCAAGACCGCCTCCTGCGCGGCGATGGCCCTGACCGTCGGCTCCTACGTCTGGCCCACCCAGGCCCACGCTGTCGCGGTCGCCGCGGTGGTGGCGCTGACCGCCGTGAACTACGTCGGCGTCCAGAAGGCGGCCTGGCTCACCCGGGCGATCGTCGCCGTGGTCCTGGCCGTACTCGCCGCCGTCGTCACCGCCTGCCTCACCGGCTCGACCGCCGACACCGGCCGCTGGGCCATCGGCGCGGACGCCGGCTTCCACGGCGTGCTCCAGGCCGCCGGGCTGCTGTTCTTCGCCTTCGCCGGCTACGCCCGCATCGCCACCCTCGGGGAGGAGGTCCGCGACCCGGAGCGCACGATCCCCCGCGCGATCTCGGTGGCGCTCGGCATCACCCTGGTCGTCTACGCCGCCGTCGCACTCGCCGTCCTCGCCGTCCTCGGACCCGACCGCCTCGCCCACTCCGCCGCGCCGCTGGCCGACGCCGTGCGCACCGCAGGGGCGCCGGGCCTGGCACCGGCGGTGCGCGTGGGCGCGGCCGTCGCGGCCCTGGGCTCGCTGCTCGCGCTGATCCTCGGCGTCTCGCGGACCACCCTGGCGATGGCCCGCGACCACCACCTGCCCCACGTCCTGGCCGCCGTCCACCCGCGCTTCCGGGTGCCGCACCGCGCCGAACTCACCGTCGGCGCCGCCGTCGCCCTGCTCGCCGCCACCACGGACGTGCGCGGGGCGATCGGCTTCTCCTCCTTCGGCGTACTCGTCTACTACGCCGTGGCCAACGCCTCCGCCTGGACCCTCACCCCCGCGGAGGGGCGCCCGCCCAGGATCGTGCCCGTCCTCGGCACCGCAGGCTGCCTGGTCCTGGCCTTCGCCCTGCCCGGGGGCTCGCTGCTGTGGGGCGCGGCGGTGCTCGTGCTCGGCGCCGCCGCGTACGCCGTGCGCCTGAGAGCCGCCCGCACCTGAGCCGGCGGCGCCTCAGGTCGCGCGGTTCACCGGTACTCGCGCAGCCGGGGCCGCACCCCCAGTGCGATCAGGCCGAGCGCCGCCGCCAGCGCCGCCCCGGCGAGGAGCGCGGTGGTGCCGTCCAGGTCGCCGTCGGTGGCGGCGACCGCGGTGTCCATGGCGGTCTCGTTGATCGTGATGGTGTCCCCGAAGGCCGTGCTCAGCCGGTCGAACTCGTAGTTGGACTGGCCCTCGGCGAGCCCGGTGTTGAGGGTGACCGCCTCCTTGAGCCTGCCTTCGTCGCGCAGGTCGCGGATCCTGCGGTCGATCACCTGGTACTCCTGGAAGGCGTCCAGCACCCGCTCGGCGGCGTCCTGCTCGCCGGCGAAGGTGACGTTGTGCAGCTCGCTGCCGAGGAAGCCGCCGAACGGGACCACCGCGTGGTTCGCCCGGTGCCGGTCGGCGGCGTCCCGCAGCCGGGCGTTGTAGCCCGCCATGGTGGCGCCGTCGAAGTGGACGATCGCCTGGCTCTGCTCCAGGTAGAGCTGCTCGTACACGGTCGCCCGCGACGGGTCGGTGAGGTAGCGGCTCTCGTCGGCGTTCATGTCGTACGCGACGGCGCGGGCCCGGCTGAGCGCGATCACCGAGTCGTAGGCGTCGGTCTTGGCGGTCACCAGGTGGTCGTCGGCGCGGCCCACCAGGCTCAGCCCGGTCACCAGCAGCACGCCGGTCAGCAGGGTGACGGCGGCCAGCGCCGGATTGACGACCCGGCGGTAGCGCACGGCCAGGGCGCGCTGGAGCCCGAGCAGCGCGGCGAGGGCGAGCAGGCCGACGACCAGCAGCCACCACCAGCCGCTGCCGAGCGCGTCGCGCTGCTGGGCGTAGACCCGGTCGACGGTGGCCTCGTTGGCGGCCGTGACCCGGTTGGCGGCGGGCAGCAGCTGCTGGCGCAGCAGGTCGGTGGCCTGCCGGTAGGTGTCCAGGGCGGCGGGCGAGGGCTGGCCGGCCGGGGCCCTGGCCTGGTCCTCCAGCAGCTGGGCGCGGGCCACCAGGGCCTCGTAGCTGCCGAGTCTGCCGAGCACCAGCTGGACGGCGCGCTGCCCGGCCGGGTCGGAGGCGGCGGCCTGGGCGGCCTGCTGGAGGTCGTTGTCGGCCTGGTCGCGGCGCTGCTCGTAGGTGTCCAGGGTCTGCTTGCGCAGCGTGGCGTAGTCGGGGTCGGCGCCGACCAGCAGCAGGTTGGCGGCCTGGGCGTCCATGTCGCTGAGCGCGAAGTAGAGGTCGGCGGCGCGGGTGGCCTGCGGGGCGGCCCGGTGGCCGATGGTGTCGGTGCCGTCGCGGGCGCCGCCGAGGACGGCGGTGGCGGTGGCGCCGAGGCCGATCAGGGCGGCCAGGCTCAGTGCGGTGAGGCCGCGGACCAGGCGCGGGGTGGTCCAGTGGGCCCGGCTGCCGACCGTCCTGACGCCGTGGCGCAGGCGGGTCAGGATGCCCGGTGGTACGGGTGGTCCGGCCGGTGCGGGGTCGTCGCCCCCCGGTGCGGCCGCCTCCCCCGAGGTGGTCGTTCTGCCCGCTGTCGAGGTGGTCATGACCGCGTGTCCCTTTCCCCCGTCGCACGGTCGGCCCGGCTCCCGGTGGAACCGAACACGGAACCGTTTCTCTCCGCCGGGCGACGGTAGTGCCGCACCACCTGCGGAGAGCCGTCTCCTGACGCCTCCTTGACACCGCCGGGCGCCGTTCTTGACGGCTCCTTAGCGCCGTTCCCGGCGCCCGGCGGTGTCCGTGCCCTCGGAGGGGTCAGGCCCCGGCCCTGCCGCCGTGGTTCGCCTTCTTCTTCCGCCGGGCCTTCTTCTTGCGGGCGCGCTTGGACATCGTGTTCCTGCTTTCGGTCGTCGGGGTTCTAGGGCGCTTCAGGCGGCCTGGCCGACCAGCTGGTCGGCGAGCTTGGCGAGCCGCTTCACCGAGCGCTCCTCCTGCGCGGCCGGGGCGGTCGGCGCGACGGCGCCGCCGTCGTAGTACGCGCCGTTGGCCACCTCGACGTCCGGCAGACAGAGCCGGACGACGGCCGCCGCGCCCTCGGCCGCCGGCGCGCCGGTGCGCCCGTACAGCGGCAGCAGCGCGGTGGTGCACTGGCCGGGGTTGAGGCTGACGGCGGTGATGCCGGACCCGGCCGGGGCCATGTCGGCGGTGGCCATGGTGAGCGCGAGCTGCGACTGGGCGTACGCGGCGACCCGCGAGTACTTCTTCACCCGGTGCGGGTCCGACCAGTTCATCGAGGCGGTGCGGTGCAGCGAGGAGGAGACGTTGACGATCCGGGCGTCGCCGGAGGCCGAGAGCGGGGCGCGCAGCAGCCTCGCGAGCAGGTGCGCGGCGAGGAAGTTGACCTGGAGCGAGACCTCGTTGCCGTCGTCGGTGAGGGTGCAGCGCTCGGGCGCCATCACGGCGGCGTTGTTCACCAGCAGGTCCAGCGCCGGGTAGTGCTTGACGACCGTGCCGGCCAGCACCGCGACCTCCGCGAGACTGGTGAAGTCGGCGGCCAGCTCGACGAGTTGGTCCCGCCGAGCACCCGCTGCGACCAGCCGGGCGACGGCCGCCTCGGCCTCGGCGGTGGTCCTGGCGTGCACCAGCACGGTGGCGCCCAGCCCGGCGAGCAGCCGGGCGGTCTCCCAGCCGATCCCGGAGGAGGCGCCGGTGACCAGGGCGGTCCGGGTGGACAGGACGGACGAGGTGGACAGGACGGATTCGGACATGACCGTTCCAGGGTGTGTGGCATCGCCGGCCCTGCGCGGGCCGGGGTGCGGGCTCAAGTGGTGTGAAGGACTGCGGAATTCACGCGCCCGCCCCCGCCCCGGCCGGGAAGGCGGCGGGGCGGGGCGCGGCGCGGGCCGTGCCCTCCGGCGGGGAGGCGCGGATTCAGCGCACGGCGATGACGGCCACGGCGGCGCGGACCGGCGGCCGCGGATGCGGCGGGCGGTCGTGATGGCGTACCGGGCGGTTCATGCAGCTCATCAAACCCGTCCGCACACGCCGGGGCAAGCGCCGCACCGGCGCCCTGACGAATCCCTGACGCGCCCCGAACGTCCGCACGTCAGAGCGGGGTTGACGGTCTCCCGGCGGATCAGAGCCAGTTGCGGCGCTTGAAGACCAGGTACAGCCCGGTGCAGACCAGCGCCATCAGTCCGATCGCGAACGGGTAGCCGAACACCCACTTGAGCTCCGGCATGGTCTCGAAATTCATGCCGTACACGGTTCCGATCAAGGTCGGCGCGAAGAGGATGGCCGCCCAGGAGGAGATCTTCTTGATCTCGTCGTTCTGGGCGTGCCCCGCCTCGGCGAGCTGCTTCATCTCCTCGTTCTGCCGCTGCGAGACCAGCGTCGCGTTCACCGTCAGGATGTTCTGCAGCATCTGCCGGAAGCCGTCCACCCGCTCGGCGGCGTAGGTGGCATGGTCGGCGACGTCGCGCAGGTAGCGCTGCAACTCCTCGTCGGTGCCGTACTTGCCGAAGCCCGCCTCCAGGCTCTTCATGATCTCCAGCAGCGGCCGGGTGGCACGCTGCAGCTCGATCACCTCGCGGGACAGCTCGTAGATGCGGCGGGAGACCTGCGGGTCGCCGCCGAACACCTCGGTCTCGATCTCGTCGATGTCGTGCTGCAGCCCGGCGATCACCGGCGCGTAGCCGTCGACCACGGCGTCCAGCACCGCGTACAGCACCGCCTCCGGGCCGAGCGCCAGCAGCTCCGGGTCGCCCTCCAGGCGCAGGCGCACAGCGGACAGGTCCGGGGCCTGCGAGTGGCGCACGGTGATCACGAAGTCGGGGCCGACGAACAGGTGGATCTCGCCGAAGTCGACCTCCTCCGCCTCGTCCAGGTACCGGGCGGCGCGCAGCACCACGAACAGCGTGTCGCCGTAGCGCTCCAGCTTGGGCCGCTGGTGGGCGACGATGGCGTCCTCGACGGCGAGCTCGTGCAGGTTGAACCGCTCCGCGGCCTCCAGCAGCTGCGTCTCGGCGGGGCGGAACAGGCCGATCCAGGCCATCGTGCCGGGCCGGTCGGGCAGCTCGCGGTAGATGTCGGCGAGGTCGGTCGGCGCGTCGATCCGGCGGCCGTCCCGGTAGACCGCCGCGTCCACGACGGAACGCTCCAGCGTCACGGGCTCGACGGGCTGGTCCGGACGCGGGTCCATCGACTGCTCGGGTGCCGGCTGCGCGTCGACGAGACGCCTGGTCGAGGCCGGCCGGGAGAACGGGAGCTTGCTCGCGCGCACGGCGCGCACACGCCAGTCGGACATGGCGGGGGACCTCCACGGTGGGTG
>NZ_JAFLNG010000377.1 GCF_017427025.1 Streptomyces sp. FH025 | reverse complement strand
AGGGCGACCTCGCCACCCGCCTCGACGCCCTCACCCACCACACCGCCCAGCTCCGCGATGACAGCGACCGACGCCGCGCCTGACCCTGTCGCCGCCGCCGAAAGGCGCTGGCAGGACCTCCTGGACCGGATCCACGACCTCGAAGCACGAGTGGCCGCCACCACGAACACCGTCAACGCGGCCCTCGACCACCACCTCGCCCGGCTCGACGCCCTGCGCCACCACCTCGCCCAGCCCACCTGGCCACCATCCGCCCCCGATCCGGGCAGTCCCCAGGCCGCACCGCCGAACAACCGGCCGACCTGACAGGGCCGGGACCATCGCGACACCCAGGCCGTTCAGGCCTGGTGCCCGTGTCCCACCGGCACGCCCAGGGGCCAGTCGGCGCTGGTGGTCTCCGGCAGTGTGCCGGCTCCAGGTGGACCCGATGTCCGTCGCGGCCTGTGCTCGGTGGTGAAGTCGGTGTAGCCGAGTGCCTTCGCGGCCGCAGGCGGCGGTGTGGGGGCGACGAACTGGCGCAACGCCTCGGCGCGGCCGGTACCGGGCACGATTCCGGCCTCCCTGAGGATCGTCTGGAGACTCCGCGCCGCCATCGGCCGGCCAGCCTGGCGTCCGGGGAAGAGCCACCGCCGGCTTCGCGCACTGGCGTGGGGCGGGCGGTGGTGGTCGGTCTTCAGGCAGTCCCGGATCAGATGGCGCGCACCGCCCGCTACCGGCATGTGATGCTCACCCTGCCACCGGCCATGGCGCCGGACCTGGTCGCCCTGGATGTGGCGGAAGGCCACCGTGCCGGCGTCAGCGTGCCGCCGCCGCGACCGGTCCGCGGCGCTCGTGCACCTGCCAGGAGACCGTACGGCCGGCGGAGCCGAGCCTCCCCCGGCCTTCGGCCGGGAGGTGCCCCCATGGTGAGCACCGCAAGCGCCGGGACCTCGACGGGTGCCAGGTCGGCGACGCAGTCTCGGATGCCGGTGGCGAGGCCGCCGAGCACGGTGACGGGCGGCGAGCGAGGCTCGCCCTGCGAGGTCAACTCATTCCTCCTTCGGCGTACCGGACGAGTTGGTGTGTGTCAGCTCGCCGTGCCGGGCTTCGATCCGGTGAGGCCGTAGCGGCGCTGGAAGCGTTCGACGCGGCCGGCGGTGTCCAGGACGCGGGCGTTGCCGGTGTAGAAGGGGTGGCTCGCGGAGGAGATCTCGACGTCGATGACGGGGTAGGTGTTGCCGTCCTCCCACTCGACGGTCTTGTCGCTGGTGGCCGTGGATCGGGTGAGGAAGGCAAGGTCGCCCGCCTTGTCGCGGAAGACGACGGGGCGGTAGGCGGGGTGGATGCCGGGCTGCATGGGGTTCTCCTGGAGGTAGGTGGGGTGGGTGGTCAGCGCTCTTCGCGGAAGTCGACGTGCTGCCGGGCGACGGGGTCGTACTTGCGCAGCACCAGGCGGTCGGGGTCGTTGCGGCGGTTCTTGCGGGTCACGTACGTGTAGCCGGTGCCGGCGGTGGAGCGGAGCTTGATGATCGGGCGCAGTTCGTTGCGGGCCATCGGGGTCCTTCCTGGTGTGGCGGGTCGATGTGGGTTTCACTCTAGCGTAATGGTTTTCGTTTTCATCTAGGGTAGTGTCAGCTCAACGTTCGCGGCAGCGGCGGCATTCCCACGGGGCTGGCCCCGTCCGCCGTCGCTGTCCTCACCGGCACGGAGTCGCCATGTCCGCCCAATGCCAACTCACCGGTCGCAAGCCCGGTTTCGGCAACACCATCTCCCACTCGCACCGGCGCACCAGGCGCCGTTTCGACCCGAACATCCAGACCAAGCGCTACTGGCTGCCGAGCGAGGGTCGGTTCGTCCGCCTGACGCTGAGCGCCAAGGGCATCAAGACCGTCGACAAGCTCGGCATCGAGAAGGCCGTGGCCGTCGTGCGCGCCAGGGGGGAGAAGGTCTGATGGCCAAGCGCAGCAAGATCGCCAAGAACGAGCAGCGCCGACTGGTCGTCGCCCGCTACGCCGAGCGCCGGGCCGAGCTCAAGCGCCTGATCGCCTCGCCCGCGACCGCACCCGAGGACCGGCTCGCCGCGCAGGCCGAGCTGCGGCGCCAGCCGCGCGACGCCAGCGCCACCCGGGTCCGCAACCGTGATGCGGTCGACGGCCGCCCGCGCGGCTACCTGCGCGCCTTCGGCCTCTCCCGTATCGGGGTGCGCCAGCAGGCCCACGCCGGATTCCTGCCCGGTGTGCGCAAAGCCAGCTGGTAGCACGCCGCATGAACCGGTCGCGCCCCGTGCCGCGCGCACGCTCCCGTGCCGCGCGGCCCGGGGCGCGCCCCCGACCTGCCCTGCCGACCAAAGCCGGTGGTGGCGCCTGAGAAAGGAAGACCCGTGTCCCAACAACCCCTGCTGCCCGTGGTGGTGGTCGCCGGCCTGCACGAGGCCGAGCGCCGTCAGGCCGTCCTGGAGCTGCTCGCCGACTGCGAGGGCGCGGTGGTCCTGCACCACGACCTGACCGCGGCCGCCGAGGGCAGGGTGGACCGGAAGGCCTGGGACGCGTCCGGCCCGCTGGGCGAGGCCCTCGTGCCGCTCACCAACGACTGTCCGTGCTGCGCGCTGCGGGAGGACCTGCTGCCCGAACTGCTGAAGATCGCCGATGCCGGGAGGTACCGCCTCGCGGTGGTGGAGCTGTGGGGCGGCAGCGACCCGCACCCGCTGGTCGAGGTGATAGCGGGCGGGGAGGTCGATGACCGGTGCATGCACGAGGTGGTGGACGTGGTCGGCGTGGTCACGGCCGTCGACCCGCTCCGGGTCGTCCCGGAGCTGTCGGTCCCGGACCAGCTCTTCGAGCGTGGTCTGCACACCTGCGGCGGGGACGACCGTACGGTGGCGGAGGCGCTCGCCCACCAGATCGAGTACGCCGACGTGCTGGCCCTCTCCCACGCCGAGCAGGCCGCTGGGACGGCGGAGTTGCACCCGGGCATCGCGATGCTGCGTCAGCTCCATCCGACCGCCCGTGCCGCGCGGCTGGGAAGCGGAGTTCTGGTTCGTGCGGCGCTCGGGGGATTCGACGTGGCGGCCGCTCGTGACCGGGTCAACCCGGCGCTGGCCCTGCTGCCGCAGGCCGCCGACGAGGCGGGCGTGGCCACGCTCGTGTGGGAGCGCCGCCGGCCGCTGCACCCGGAGCGGCTCTACGAGGCCCTCGACCAGCTGGTCCCGGCCGCGCAGCGCAGCCGGGGGCGGTTCTGGCTCGCCAACCGGCCTGACCTGATGCTCGCGTGGGACGCGGCGGGGGCCAACCTGGCGGTGGAGGAGTGCGGTCCGTGGCTGGCCACGCTTCCGGACGCGGTCTGGGAGCTCTACCCGCCCGCGCGGCGTGCCGCCGCAGCGCTCGACTGGGACCCGGCGCACGGCGACCGCGTGCAGCAACTGAGCTTCACCGCCGAAGGCCTGGACGTGGACGGGATCACCGAGCTGCTCGACCAGTGCCTGCTCACCGACGCCGAACTCGCGGCCGGCGAGTCGGGCTGGAAGGCCCTGCCGGACGCCTTCGGGGAACTGCTCGATCCCGTCGTCGCCTGACGCGTACGCAACTCTCACCAGAAACAGGGAAGCTGTGATCAAGATCGCCCCCGCCCGCCGGGATCGCAAGGCTCGCCCCAATCCTCCCCCAGCCTCCGGCCGGGGGTGCCCCCATCACGAAGCGCGGATCACGTACATCGACTACAAGGACACGAGCCTGCTGCGGAAGTTCATCTCCGATCGGGGCAAGATCCGAAGCCGTAGGGTCACCCGGCTCACCGTCCAGCAGCAGCGCGCGATGGCTCGCGCCGTCAAGAACGCCCGCGAGATGGCGCTGCTGCCGTACGTCTCCGGTGGCCCGACCGCCGGGAAGGCGGCTCGGTGAGCGGCCGCCTGCCGGTCACCGTGCTGTCCGGGTTCCTCGGCGCGGGCAAGACCACCCTGCTCAACCACCTGCTGAACAACCGGGATGGCTTGCGGGTCGCGGTCGTCGTCAACGACATGAGCGAGATCAACATCGACGCCGCGCTGGTCCGCGAGGGCGGGGGAGCCCTCTCCCGGACCGAGGAGCGCCTGGTCGAGATGACCAACGGCTGCATCTGCTGCACGCTGCGCGACGACCTGCTGGAGGAGGTCGACCGGCTCGCCCGGGCCGGGCGGTTCGACTACCTGCTGATCGAGTCCAGCGGCATCTCCGAGCCGATGCCGGTCGCGGCCACCTTCGCCTTCGCCCGCGACGACGGCGTGACCCTCGGCGATGTCGCCCGCCTGGACACCATGGTCACCGTGGTCGACGCCGCGAACTTCCTGCCCGAACTGCGCGGCGGCGACGAGCTGACGGCCCGCGGCCTCGACCAGTACGAGGACGACGAACGCACCGTCAGCGACCTGCTGATGGACCAGGTCGAGTTCGCCGACGTGCTGGTCCTGAACAAGACCGACCTGGTCACGGTCGAGGAGGCCGACCGGCTCGCCGCCGCGCTCGGCCGGCTCAACCCCGCGGCCCGGATCGTCCGCGCGACCGGCGGACGGGTCCCGCCCGCCGACCTCCTGGGCACCGGGCTCTTCGACCTGGCGAAAGCCCAGGAAGCCCCGGGCTGGGTCGCCGAACTCAACGGCGACCACGTGCCGGAGACCGAGGAGTACGGCATCACCAGCCTGGTCTACCGCGCCGAACGGCCCTTCCACCCCGGCCGGCTCTGGGAGTTGGTGAGCCGCAGGCTCGACGCAGGGGAGTTCGGCACCGTACTGCGCTCCAAGGGCTTCTTCTGGCTGGCCTCCCGACCGGCCGTCACCGGCCTTTGGTCGCAGGCGGGCTCGGTCGCCCGCTTCGAGCCCTCCGGCATGCGCTCGATGACGAGCCCGATGACCAACCTGACCGGTCTGACCGATGCCACGGTGCTGACCGGCCTCGGCGACGAGCAGGTGCACAGCGGCCAGGAGCTGGTGTTCATCGGCACCGGCCTGCGCAAGGACGAGCTGTGCGCCGCACTCGACGACTGCCTGCTGGACGACATCGAGCATGAGGTCGGGCCGCACGTCTGGACGACGTTCGAGGACCCGTTCCCCGTGTGGGACGAGTACGAGCTCCAGCAGGACCACGACCACTCCCACACGTAACCATCACCACCCACCAGGAGGAATCCGGCATGGCCGTCCCCAAGCGCAAGACGTCCCGCAGGAACACCCTCCCTCCTTGCCCGCCAGCGGGCAGGAGGGGCCCATACGCCGCGCCAACTGGAAGGCGACCGCGCCCCAGCTGGTGCCGATCACCATCGACGGCCGCGAGCACCTCGTGCCGCGCAACCTGGTCCGCGCCTACGAGCGCGGCCTGCTGACCCCCGAGCCCTGAAGCGCCAGGACACCCGCGTCCCCGTCACCGTCCTCACCGGCTTTCTCGGCTCCGGCAAGACCACCCTGCTCAACCGGATCCTCGCCGAGCAGCACGGCCTGCGCATCGCCGTCATCGTGGGGGCACCTCCCGGCCGAAGGCTGGGGGAGAGTTCGGCGAGGTCGGTGTCGACGACGCCCTCGTGCTCGACGCCGAGGAAGAGAGGCTGCTGAACGTCAAGCTCAGCACTGGTGACGACGCCGTTCGCCCCGGACGTGATCGAGGACGGTCGGCTGGTCATGGCGCAGAACCCAGGCGCGCCCAAGGCTGTCGCAGGAGCCGTCATCAAGCAGGTCGGCGGATCGGCTATCTTCCGGGCCGTTTGAAGTGGCTCGTCGCCGATCTGCTGGGGAAGCAAGGGCTTCATGTCCTCAACAAGGACATGACGGGCATGACCCACCGGGACCGGGAGCTTCTGACGGGTGACAGCCCCATGGCCGCCAACAACCTCGGCCTGCTCGCCGCCGATGCTCTGATCGAAGAGGTTCGGGCCGCCGGCTGAGGGCGTCACCTATCGTTCGGATCTGGACAAGGTCACCGCGTATGTGCCAGAGCCGCTGGCCGTGACCGAACCGATCGTCAGCATCTCATTCCTCTACATGCGGGCGCCGAAGCTGGGCGACTACTACGAGGTCGCGCAGAGCATCAGGACCGAGCTGAACGGCGAGCAGATCCTCTACCGCCCGTCGATGTACGCCGAAAGCGTCGCCGCGATCCTCGACGGTCGCGAAGTCCTCAGACTGCCGAAGAAGTACGGGCAGCCCATGCGCGGATCGCGATGTCCTCCGGTAGCGGTGCTGTAGCCGGGGAGTTCCGGCACGTCTCCAGACCATCACGGCGTACCGGGCGTTCTCGTCCGAGCGGGGGAGGAGAGCGCCGTCAGGACCTGGGCCCGGTACACGGCCCTGACCAGGACCAGGGGCCTGGTCGGGGATCGGTCCGGGGTACCTGCCTGGGGCCGGGAGCCGCTGCGAGAATGGACTGCGGACGCGCTCCCCCCGGGGACCGCGGGCCGTTGCGGGAACGGCACATGGCTCATGGATGACGGTCGCGGTGAACCGGCGAAGGCCAATGTCGACCGGCCGCAGAAAGGACCAGCACCAGCATGTCGACGCACCACCAGTCCCTGCCGCCGTCGCCGAGAGCCGACGGCCTGCCCTGGACGGCCAGTGACGCGCTGCTGGCCGTCGGGGCGGCCGCCCTGGACCTCCTCGGCTACACGGTCGGCGGTCCGGACGGAAGCCGGCCGATCGCCCCGACCGCGCTGGTCCTGCTCGTACTGGCGGCCATGCCGCTGCTCACCAGGCGCCGCTACCCGCTGGCGTCACTGGCGGGTGTGCTCGTCCTCGGCCTGGCACTGAACCTGAGCGGGCCGGTGCCGCAGCACTTCAACTGCACGCTGTGCGTCGCGCTGTTCGCCGTGGCCCGCTCCCGCGGCATCGCGGTGGCGGTGCCGGCCGCCCTGGTGGCGGCCGCCGTGCCACTGCTGGGTCAGGGGCATCCGCTGCCACCTCCGGTGGGGGACGTGGCGGTCAACGTGCTCGCTGCGGCGCTGGTCATCGTTGCGGCCGAGGTGCTGAAGCGTTGGCAGCACGAGGTGGAGGTCAGGCGCAGGCTGCTGGCCGACCGCGCGGTGGCGCAGGAACGGCGCCGCATCGCACGGGAGTTGCACGACATCGTGGCCCACCACATCACCACCATGCAGCTGATGGCCGGTGGTGCCAGAGCGAACCTCGGGGGTGACTCCGAGGTGGTGCGCGACGCCCTGGTCACGCTGGAGGGCTCCGGGCGGATGGCGCTGCGCGAGATGCGCCAACTGCTCGACGTGCTCCGGGCCGGCGACGCGCTGGAGGAGGCGGACGGCGTGCCGTCCGCGCCGCAGCCCGGTGTCGGGGACCTCGGAGGGCTCGTCGAGGAGTCCCGCAGGGCCGGTCTGCCCACGGAGTTCGCCGTCCTGGGGGAGGAGCGTCCGCTGCCGCCGAGCACCAGCCTGGCGGTGTTCCGGATCGTCCAGGAGTCCCTCACCAACACCCGCAAGCATGCCGGCCGGGCCCGGGCGCGGGTCCAGCTGACGTACCACCCGGACCGGGTCACCGTCGAGGTGTCCGACAACGGCGCCGCCGCGCCGGCCGACACCCTGGTGGGAGCCCTGACGGGGGCGGGCTGCGCGCCGGCGCCTCCGGGTTCCTGCCCAAGGACGTCTCCCC
>NZ_JAFLNG010000376.1 GCF_017427025.1 Streptomyces sp. FH025 | reverse complement strand
GTCAGCAGCTCCAGGGCGCTGAGCGGGGCGTCCGGGGCGTCGGCGGCGGAGGCCAGCAGGGTGGCCAGCGAGCGGGCCAGCCGGTGCGCGGTGGCGGCGGTGAAGAGGTCCTCGCGGTACTCCAGCAGGATGTCCAGCCCGGCGGGGGCGCCGTCCGCGCCGGTGCGCTCGCGGACCTGGAAGGACAGGTCGAACTTGGCGGTGGCGGTGCCGATGGGCAGCACCTCGGCGGTCAGGCCCGGCATCGGGGGCAGGTCGGCCCCGCCGCCGAAGGAGCCGGTCTCGAAGGCCAGGACCACCTGGAACAGCGGCTGGCGGCCCATCGAGCGGACCGGGTTGAGCTCCTCGACCAGGTGCTCGAAGGGCAGTTCGGCGTGCGCGTAGGCCGTCAGGTCGGTCTCCCGGACCCTCCCGAGCAGCTCGCGGAAGGTCAGGTCGCCGGTAGGGGTATCCCCAGCGGAGCGAGGGGAAGTGTCGGTGCGCAGCACCAGGGTGTTGACGAAGAGGCCGACCAGCTCGCGGACGGCCTCGTCCGCGCGCCCGGCCACGGCGGTGCCGAGCGGGATGTCGGTGCCCGCGCCGAGGCGGGTGAGCAGGGCGGAGAGCCCGGCCTGGACGGCCATGAACAGGCTGGCCCCGCCGGAGCGGGCCAGTTCGGCCAGCCGGGCGTGGACCTCGGCGGGCACCTGGTGGGCGACCTCCGCGCCCCGGTGGCCGGCGCGGGCCGGGCGCGGGAAGTCGGTGGGCAGCTCCAGTTCCTCGGGGATGCCGGCCAGGGCCTCGCGCCAGTGGGCGAGTTCGGCGGCGGCGAGGCTGTCCGGGTCGTCCTTGGTGCCGAGCAGGGCGCGCTGCCAGAGCGCGTGGTCGGCGTACTGCACCGGCAGCGGCGGCCAGTCCGGCGCGCGGCCCTCCGTGCGGGCCCGGTAGGCGGTGGCGAGGTCGCGGGCGAGAGGGGCGAAGGAGGCGCCGTCGGCGGCGATGTGGTGCACGGTCAGCGCCAGCGCGTGGTCCTCCGCGCCGAGGGCGAACAGCCGGGCCCGCAGCGGCACCTGGGAGGAGAGGGTGAAGGGGCGGGCGGACTCCTCGGCCAGCGCGCCCTCCAACTCCTCGGCGGTCAGCTCGACCGTCTCCAGCCGGGCGCCGGCCCGCTCCGCCTCGGCGGAGGTCAGCACCAGCTGCGAGGGCAGCCCGTCGGCCTCGGCGAAGACGGTGCGCAGGCTCTCGTGCCGCTGCACCACGTCCCGGACGGCGGCGGCCAGCGCGGCCCGGTCCAGCGGGCCGGTCAGCCGGACGGCCAGCGGGATGTTGTAGGCGCCGGTGGGGCCGTCCATCTTGTCCAGGAACCAGAGCCGCTCCTGGGCGTAGGAGAGCGGCACGGTGGCTGGCCGCTCGGCGACGGCCCGCAGCGCGGGCCGGGCCGGGGCGGGCTCCGCCGGCGCCTCCTCCGGGTCCAGGGCGCGGGCCAGCGCCTCGGCCGTCCGGGCGTCGAACAGCGCCCGCACCGGGACGTCCGTGCCGAGCGCCGAGCGCAGCCGGTTGACCACCCGGGTCGCGGACAGCGAGTGCCCGCCGAGCTCGAAGAAGTCGTCGTCCGCGCCGACCCGCTCCAGCCCGAGGGCCTCGGCGAACACCGCGCAGAGCAGTTCCTCGCGCTCCCCGGACGGCTCGCGCCCGGTGCCCGCCCGCTCGTCCGGCGGGGCGGGCAGGGCCTTGCGGTCGACCTTGCCGTTGGGGGTCAGCGGCAGGTCGTCCAAGGGAACGTACACGGCAGGGACCATGTGCGTGGGCAGCACCGATGACGCCCGCTCCCGCAACCGGTCGCGGTCGATCCCTGCCGGTACGACATAGGCGACCAGGCGGGCGTCCCCCGCCCGGTCGGTGCGGGCCGTGACGACGGCCCGCCGGACGCCGGGCTGCGCGGCCAGCACCGACTCGATCTCGCCCAGCTCGATCCGGTAGCCGCGGATCTTGACCTGGAAGTCGCTGCGCCCGGCGTACTCCAGCGCCTGCCCGGCGGTGTCCCAGCGGACGATGTCGCCGGTGCGGTACATCCGGCCCCCGGCCGGGCCGTACGGGTCGGCGACGAAGCGCTCGGCGGTCAGGCCGGGGCGGTTCAGGTAGCCGCGGGCCAGGCCGCCGCCGGCGAGGTAGAGGTCCCCGAAGGTGCCGTCCGGAACGGGGCGCAGCGCGCCGTCCAGCACGTAGGCGCGGGTGTTGGCGATCGGGCCGCCGATCGGCGGCGGGCCGGGCCGGTCGGTCAGCTCGGCGGCGGTGGACCAGATGGTGGTCTCGGTCGGGCCGTACACGTTGGTCACCGAGGCGCAGTGCGCGGTGAGGGTGCGGGCCAGCGGCTCGGGCAGCGCCTCGCCGCCGACCAGGGCGCGCAGGCCGGCCAGCCGGGGGGCGTGGTCGGCGGCCAGCGACTGCCACAGGCTCGGGGTGGCCTGGAGGACGGTGACGCCGAGGCCGGTGATCGCGTCGGCCAGGGCGGCCGGGTCGCGGACGGTCTCGCGGTCGGCGACCAGGAGTTCGGCACCGCCGGCGAGCGGGACGAACAGCTCCAGGTTGGCGATGTCGAAGCCGAAGGTGGTGACGGCGAGCAGCCGGTCGGCGGGGCCGACGGCGAAGCGCTCGGCCATGTCCCGGACCAGGTTGACCAGCGCGCCGTGCGGCACCACCACGCCCTTGGGGCGGCCGGTGGAGCCGGAGGTGTAGATGACGTACGCGGGGTGGTGGTGATCCGGAATCCCCGCCGCGCACTGCCCGAGCGCGGCGGGGAGGCCCTCCGGTTCGTCCAGGACCCACAACCCGTCCTGTCCGGAGAGGAGTTCGCGCACCCGGCGGTGGGTGAGGGTGACCACCGGGGCCGCGTCGTCGAGCATGTAGCGCAGCCGGTCCACCGGGTAGTCCGGGTCCAGCGGCAGGTAGGCGGCGCCGGTCCTGAGGACGGCGAGGGCGGCCACCACGAGGTCGCAGGAGCGGTCCAGGGCGATCGCCACCACCCGCTCCGGGCCGGCCCCGGCGGCGGTCAGCCGCCGGGCCAACTCGTCGGCGCGGTCGTGCAGTTCGCGGTAGGTCAGGCGCTGGTCGCCGCAGCGCACGGCGGGCGCGTCCGGGGTGCGGTCGGCCTGTTCGGCCAGCAGCGGGGCGAGCCAGGGGCCGGGTGGCGCGGTCGCGGTGGCGTTGCGCCCCTCGACGATCAGGGCCCGCTCGGCCGCGTCCAGCACGTCCAGTCGGCCGCAGGGCTCGTCCGGAGCGGCCACGGCGGCGGCCAGCAGCCGGGCGAAGCGGCGGCCGATCAGCTCGGCCTCGGCGCGGCCGAGCAGCGCGGGCACGTGGTTGACGGCGAGGCCGAACGAGGCGCCGGGGAAGACGGTGAGGGTGACGGGGAAGTGCGTGGCCGAGCGGATGTCGACGCCGGTCACCCGGGGGCCGTCTCCCGGGTCGAGCCGCAGGCTGCCCATCGGGTAGTTCTGGAACATCAGGGCGGTGTCGAAGAGTTCGCCGCGCACCGCGGTCAGCTGCTGCACCTCGGCGAGGGTGAGGTGCTCGTGCGGCAGCAGCTCGGTCTGCGCGTGCTGGACGGCGGCGAACAGCTCGGCCGGGGTGCGGGCCGGGTCGACGTCCACCCGGACCGGCAGGGTGTTCGCGAACAGGCCCACCATCCGTTCCACGTCCGGGATCTGGGCCGGGCGGCCGGAGCTGACCGCGCCGAACAGCACGGTGTCCTGGCCGGTCAGCCGGGCGAGCAGCAGCGCCCAGCATCCCTGCACCACGGAGTTGACGGTCAGCCCGCGCTCCCGGGCGAAGCCGGTCAGCGCGGCGGACACCTCGGGGTCGAGCTCCAGCGGGACGGACTGCGGCAGCGCGCCCGCGCCCTCCGAAGCACCTGTACGGCCGGCCGGCACCAGCCGGGTCGGCTCGGCCACCCCGGCCAGGGCGGCGCTCCAGGCCTTCCGGGCGGCCTCCTTGTCCTGGGCGCCGAGCCAGGCCAGGTGGGCGTGGTAGCGGGCGGCGCGCCCGTCCGGCGCGTCGGCCGTTCCCCGGGCGGCTTCGGCGAGTTCGCCGAGCAGGGTCACCATCGACCAGCCGTCCAGCAGGATGTGGTGGACGGTCCACACCAGCCGGCACCGGCCGTCCCCGGCGCGGGCCAGGGTGAGGCGGTGCAGCGGGGGGCGGGCGAGGTCGAAGCGGCGCAGCCGGTCCTCCTCCGCCAGCCGCTCGAACTCGCCGGCGGCCTCCGCTCCGGCGGCGGCCACCTCCACCTCGTGCCAGGGCAGCGCGACGGCGGTCGGGATCACCTGGACCGCCTCGCCGTTCTTGCGGTGCCGGAAGCAGGCCTTGAGGTTGGGGTGCCGCTCCAGGAGCGCCCGCGCCGAGGTGCGCAGCGCGGCGGCCTCGGCGTCGGTCAGCTCCTCGAAGTCGAGCACCAGCTGAATGGTGTAGACGTCCGTGCCCTCGCGGTCGTACTCCGAGAGAAAGAGCAGCCCCTGTTGCAGTGGCGAGAGCGGAAGGACTTCACTGATGGCGGACGGCCGATTCAAACCGGGCTCCTCACGGAAGGCCTGTGTCGTGCTGTTCAGGCAGTGCGTCTGCGGTTCGCGGGTGCGGGAATAACAAACGTTTTCCGATGGCGCTGACGGGCAACTGACCGGCAACTGACGGACGGCTGACGCCCGCCGCCGAGCGGCCCCGATCTGGCCGCCGAACTGCGCCGACGCACCCGCGGCGGGGCCCGTCAGCAATCCGTCAGCCCCTCGTCAGCGACCGGCGGGAGGCTTGCCGCCGAGGCTAATTCGTCACCGAAGGCCAGGAGTCTCCAGTGCCGGTCATTTCCGCGTCGCACGAATTCGAGGTCAGCGACCTCTTCGTGAATCTTCAGCCGATCTTCGGGCACCGTCTCTTCGTGAAAGTCGAAGGATTCAACTTCGCCGGGTCCATCAAGCTGAAAGCCGCCCGGGAAATGGTGGCCCAGGCCGAGGCGTCCGGTGCGCTCGGCCCCGGCTCGACGCTGGTGGAGTCCTCCTCGGGGAACATGGGCGTGGCGCTGAGCGTGCTCGCGGCCGCCCGCGGCTACCGGTTCATCTGCGTCACCGACTCCCGGTGCAACGAGGTCACCCGGCGCACCATGGAGTCGTACGGCACCGAGGTGCACCTGATCACCGAGCCGCACGAGACCGAGGGTTTCCTCGGCGCGCGGATCCGGCACGTCCAGGCGCTGCTGGCCGCCGACGAGCGGCGGGTGTGGCTCAACCAGTACCTGAGCCCGGGCAACTGGATGGCCCACTACCGCACCACGGCGCCCGCGATCGCCCGTCAGTTCCCGGACCTGAGCGTGCTGTTCGTCGGCGCCGGCACCACCGGCACGCTGATGGGCTGCGCCCGGTACTTCCGCGAGCGGCGCCCCTCGGTGCGGGTGGTCCCGGTGGACAGCGTCGGGTCGGTCACCTTCGGCACCCCGCCGGCCACCCGGCACATCCCGGGCCTGGGCACCAGCGTGCGGCCGCCGCTGCTGGACGACTCGCTGGTGGACCCCCCGATCCACGTCGAGGAGCGGGACACCGTGCGCACCTGCCGCGAACTGATGCGCGGCGGCTTCATGTTCGGCGGCTCCACCGGCACCGCGGTGAGCGGGGCACTGCGCTGGCTGAACGAGCACCACGGCGACGGCGCCGGGGGCGTGCGCGAGCGGGTGACCGCGGTGACCATCTCGCCCGACCTGGGCGAGCGCTACCTGGACACGGTCTACCACGACGAGTGGGTCCGCGACTCGATCGGCCCGGAGGGCCTGTTGCCCGGCATCGAGCACCGGGGGCTCGACGCGAGCCCGCTCGCCGGGCTGCAGCCGGTGACCGGCTGATCGACGACGGCAGTGACAGAGGGTCGAGAGTTTCCGAGGCTGGCTGAGGCGACGATGACGGAGAGCAAAGCAGTGACGACGAACCGGGGCGCTGTCCTCCCGCTCACCTCGGCGCAGGCCGAGATCTGGTTCGACGAGCAGTTCGCCGCGGGGCCGTTGGCCTACAACATGGCGGACTACATCGACCTGCGCGGGCCGCTCGACCCCGAGTTGCTCGGCCGGGCCCTGCAACGCCTGGGCCACGAGGCCGAGGGCCTGCGGGTGCAGTTCGTCGAGGAGGACGGCGCGCCCGGGCAGATCATCCGCCCACTGGCCCAACTCCCCCTGAGAACACTGGACTTCAGCGACGATCCGGATCCGCTGGCGGCCGCCGGGCGGTGGATGCGGGCGGACCACGCCGACCCGATCAAGGTCACCGACTTCCCGCTGTTCCGCGGCGCGCTGATCCGGCTCGACGCCGAGCGGCACCTGCTCTACCTGTGCATGCACCACATCCTCGCGGACGGCTTCAGCCGCGGGCTGATCTACCCCAAGCTCTCCGGCCTCTACGGCCGGCTGGGCGCGGGGGCCACCCCGGCGGAGCTGGACGCCGACGCGATCCCGCCGTTCCACCGGCTGCTGGACGCCGAACGCAAGTACCTCGACTCCAAGATGGTCGGCAAGGACCGCGACTACTGGACCGACCGGCTCACCTCCGAGCAGCACGGCGCGCCGCCCGAGCTGGTCTCGCTCTCCGCGCAGGAGCCGGCCCCCGCGCGGGTCGCACTGCGCGAGACCGTCCGGCTCTCCCCGGAATCCACCGCCGCGCTGCACGCCCTCGCCCAGGACGGCAAGGTCACCCTGCCGGTGCTGATGGTCGCCGCGATGGCCGCCTACACCCAGCGGGTCACCGGCGCCCCGGCGCCGCTGCTCACCCTGCCGGTCACCGGCCGGGTCGGCGCGGTCAGCCGCTCGATCCCCGGCATGCTCGCCAACTACCTGCCGCTGGCCGTCCGGGTCCGCCCGGAGATGACCCGCACCGAGCTGCTGCGCGCGGCCTGGCGCGAGGTCTCCGGCACCCTGCAGCACCAGCGCTACCGCGGTGACCGGGTCCGGCGCGACATCGGCCTGCGGATCGACGACCAGCGCGCCTTCGGCCCGTTCATCAACGTCCTCAACCAGGACCCGGAGCTGCCCTTCGGCGAGGAGTGCCGGGGCGTGGTGGTGAACCTCTCCACCGGCATCGTCAAGGACCTCATCATGACGGTCCTGAACGCGGACGACGGCACGGTGGAGCTCCACCTGGACGGCAACCCCGAGCTGTACACCGCCGCCGAACTCGCCACCCACCTGGCCCGGTTCGCGACCTTCCTGGGCACCCTCGCCACCATGCCCGCCGACCGCCCGCTCGGCCAGGTCGGCCTCGGCGCGACCGGCGAGCCGCTCGGGCTGCTCGGCGCCTGGGACGCCGCCGCCGAGCCGGACCAGGGCCTGGTCGAGCGGGTGCGCGCCGTCGCGGCCGCGCACCCCGACGCGGTGGCGGTGTACGACGGCCGGGAGCGGGTGAACTACCGCGAGCTGCTGGCCCGCACCGCCGGGGCCGCCTCCCGGTTGACCGCCGCCGGGGTGGGCGCCGGTTCGGTGGTGGCGATGTTCGCCGAGCCCGGCGTGCCGTTCGTCACCGGGCTGCTGGCCGTCCAGGCGGTCGGCGGCGCCTACCTGCCACTGGACCCGGACTACCCGGTGGACCGGCTGCG
>NZ_JAFLNG010000375.1 GCF_017427025.1 Streptomyces sp. FH025 | reverse complement strand
CGGGGCAGGGCGTGGCCTTCGAGCGAGTCGGCGTCGTGCCGGCCTCCATCGAGCAGAACCGGTCGTCGGGGGCGTCGCCCCGTTCGACCTGGGCGGGGAAGGACTCCACGGCACGGCGCCGGGCCAGCTGGGCCGCCGCGGCCGCAGCCGCCGCAGCAGCCGTGGCGGCCCCTGTGGCGGCCTCCTCGCGCTCGCACCGATGGGCACCGGACGCTGCGGCGCCGAGCGGTCCGGCGCCGAGCGGTCCGGCGCCGAGCGGTGCGGAGCCGAGCGGTGCGGAGCCGAGCGGTCCGGAGCCGTGCGGTGCGCCGCTGTGCGACCCGGCACCGTGCGGTGCGGCGCCGTGCGACCCAGGGGCGTGCGACCCGGCCGTGTGCGCCCCCGGCGCCCGCCGACGGCGGCCGAGTGCCGCTCGGGCGGCGTGCTCCTCGGCCGCCTGTCTAGCGGCCAGGTAGGCCTGCACGGCGGCCATGCCGTACACCGGCTGGATGAGCTGGTGCCCCTTGAAGAACGGTCTGGCGGGCGCGAACCCGGCGGCGACCACCAGGTCGCGGATCTCTGCTATCTCGGCCTCGCTGCGGGCGGTGAAGCGGACCTCCCAGCCCTTCTTGTACGTATGGCCCTTCTCACCGGTGCGGCGGGCCGGGTCCGGCCGGCGGACGTATCCGGGCAGACGGCCGAGGCGGAGCTGGGCCGCGCGGAGGCCGGCGGTCTCGTCACGTGACATGACGTAAGCCTAGGCAATCCCGGAGGCGGGATTGACGCCCCGGGGGTCCCTCGCCGTATGCCCTTGATCACTCTGGGTCAGGCGACCAGGTCGTCGATCGATTTCGATCAAATCCGATAGCCATATGAACGTCATTTACGCCAAATGAGTGAGGGTATGAGGACTTTAGTGCAGGCTGATCCCGGTTTCGCGACGGTTGAGTAACAGTGCGTCAGGCTGCCGCTCGCGGGTCGCGGCGGTTGGGGATGGTGTCGGCATGAGCTACCGGATTCCCTCGCCGCCGCCGTCCCTCGATGAGCTGGCGAAGCGTCAGCAGAACGTCGTCACCGCGAGCCAGCTCCGCGCCCGGGGCGTGCCGGCCCGGATCATCACCGAACACTGCCGCCGGGGCGGCCCCTGGCAGCGGCTGCTGCCCCGCGTCTACCTGTTGCAGTCCGGCGAGCCCACCCCGGAGCAGCGGATGTGGGCCGCACTGCTGTACGCGGCGCAGAGCGGCCGGGAGGAGGGGCGCCGCGCGGGCGCGGTGATCACCGGTGCGGCCGCGCTCGCGCTGTACGGCTTCACCGCCGTACCCCGGCTGCCCGCGGTGACCGGGGTGGACGTCCTGGTGCCCAGGCAGCGCCGGCTCAAGGACGCCGGGGAGGTGCGGATCCGCCGCACCGAACGGGAGTTGGAGGCCTGCTCGGTGCACGGCCTGGCCTGCGCGCCGGTCGCCCGGGCGGTCGCGGACGCGCTGTGCGAGTGGACGGCGGACCAGGAGGCCCCGGCGCCGGTGCGCGAGGTGCTGCGGGAGGCCGTCTCCCGGTCGGAGAACCGCTGCACCGTCCGGGAGTTGTCCGTCGAGCTGGTCGAGTCCGGGCTGACCGGTGAGCCCCGGGTGCGCGCCGCGCTGGACGAACTGCTCGCGGCAGAGCGGGACATGACCCTGGACCAGGTCGGCCGGCTGGTGGACGAGTGGCTGCTGCCCGCCCCGCTGAACGCCCCCGAGCTGCGGATGCGCGGCGGCACGTACATCGCCGTCCCGGACCTCTACTGGCCCGAGCGCGGCGTCGCGGTGGAGGTGGACCCGGACCTGCGCTGCGTCAGCGAGGGCGAGGCCGCCTGGGTGCGCGGCGGCCAGCACCGGATGGAGTACCTGGGCATCCGCGTGGTGTACGTCTCCGGCACCCGGCTGGCCGCGGACCCGGAGGCGGTCGGCGCGGAGCTGCGCGAGGCCTACCGGGCCGGCGGGACGGACGTGGTGGAGCTGCTGGTGGTCTGAGGGGCGGAGCACATCGCGGATACATCGCGGATACACCGCGGAGCGCGCCTGAGGCACCGGCCCGCCCGAGCGCCGGTGTTACGAACGCACCACCGGCGTGCCGACCAGCTCGACCCCGGCCGCCCGCAGCTCCTCCAGCGCGGCGGCGGTGGTCTCCGGCGCCACCCCGACGGTGAGGTCGAGCAGCACCCGGGTGGTGAAGCCGGCCCGCGCGGCGTCCAGGGCGGTGGCCCGGACACAGTGGTCGGTGGCGATGCCGACCACGTCGACCTCGTCGACCTGCCGCTCGCGCAGCCACTCCACCGGGCCGCGGCCGTTCTCGTCCAGCCCCTCGAAGCCGCTGTACGCCGCCGAGTGGGCGCCCTTGTCGAACACCGCCTCGACCGCGCCGGAGATCACCGCGGGCGCGAAGTTGGGGTGGAAGCCCACGCCCTCGGTTCCGGCCACGCAGTGCGCCGGCCAGCTGTCGACGTAGTCGGGCTCGGCGGAGAAGTGCGGGCCCGGGTCTATGTGGTGGTCGCGGGTGGCGAGGATGTGCCGGTAGCCGGGGGAGGACTCGGCGATCAGGTCGGTGATGGCGGCGGCCACTTCGGCGCCCCCGGCGACGGCCAGGCTGCCGCCCTCGCAGAAGTCGTTCTGCACGTCGACGACGATCAGTGCCCGGTGCATGGCTCGCATTCCTCGGCTGTGGGGGGCGGTGCGCCCCGGTGGTGGGGCCCGGGCCCCTGGAACTGGGGGAGACCCGGGCCCCTGGGATCGGGGGAGCCCCGGGCCCCTGGGACCGGAGGAGCGGGGAACTCCACGGTCGACTCTAGGGAGTGGCGCGCGGAGGCGGAAGGCCCCCGCCCGGCCGGGGTCAGAGGATCAGCTCGGTGGGGATGACCGGATCCCCCTTGGAGAGCTGGGTGGCCGACAGCGGCAGCGCGGCCCGGGCGCGGACGTGCCGCTCGCGGGCGGCGCTCAGCGGCTCCCGGCCGACGGTCTCGCCGGCCCGCACCAGCGGCACCTGCATCAGGTGCGGCTCCAGCTCGGCCGGGACCGGCCCGGTGCCGACCACCTCGGCCTCGGCCACGCCCTCGGCGTCGGGCCGGCGGGCCGCCCACTTGCGGCCGCCGATGCTGGTCTTGCCGCCGGCCGCGCGCTTGGCCACCGGCACCAGCGGCCCGCCGTCCTGCTCGGCGCGGGCGACCAGCTTGTAGACCATCGCGCAGGTCGGGTGGCCGCTGCCGGTGACCAGGCTGGTGCCGACGCCGTAGCCGTTCACCGGGGCGGCGGCCAGCGCGGCGATCGCGTACTCGTCGAGGTCCGAGGTGACGATGATCCGGGTCCGCTCGGCGCCGAGCTCGTCCAGTTGGCGGCGGACCCGGTGGGCCAGCAGGGTGAGGTCGCCGGAGTCGATCCGGACGGCGCCCAGCTCGGGGCCGGCCACCTCGACGGCGGTCCGCACCGCCTCGCGCAGGTCGAAGGTGTCGACCAGCAGGGTGGTGCCCTTGCCCATGGAGGCGATCTGGGCCCGGAAGGCGTCCCGCTCGCTGTCGTGGACCAGGGTGAAGGCGTGCGCGGCGGTGCCGGTGGTCGGGATGCCGTGGGTGAAGCCGGCTTCGAGGTCGGAGGTGGCGGCGAAGCCGGCCACGTAGGCGGCCCGGGCGGCGGACACGGCGGCCTGCTCGTGGGCCCGGCGGGCGCCCATCTCGATCACCGGGCGGCCGCCGGCCGCGGCGGTCATCCGGGAGGCGGCGGCCGCGATCGCCGAGTCGTGGTTGAGGATCGACAGGATCACCGTCTCCAGGATCACCGCCTCGGCGAAGCTGCCCTCGACGGTGAGCAGCGGCGAGCCGGGGAAGTAGACCTCGCCCTCGGGGTAGCCGTGGATGTCGCCGGAGAAGCGGTAGTCGGCGAGGAAGCGCAGGGTGTCGTCCTCGACCACGCCCTGGTCGGCCAGCCAGTCCAGCTGGGCGCCGGTGAAGCGGAAGTTCTCGATGGCGTCCAGCACCCGGCCGGTGCCGGCCATGACGCCGTAGCGGCGGCCGCCCGGCAGGCGGCGGGTGAACACCTCGAAGACGGAGCGGCGGTGCGCGGCCCCGCTGCGCAGGGCGGCCTGCAGCATGGTGAGCTCGTAGCGGTCGGTGAGCAGCGCGGTCGAGCTGGCCGCGCGCACTGAAGTGGCGTCCATGCGGATGATGCTACTACCACTTAGCGTCAGAGTGACGATTTCTCGTGACGGGACCCGGGCCGGAATCGCCCGGGTGTCCCCCGGATGGCAGCATGGGCCTTGAGGGGTTACGGACGAGTGTGCAACGAGGAGGCCCGGCGGTGAGTGTCGCTCCCGTGGAGATCGAGCGCCCGGAGGTCGAGGGGCAACCGGTGGTCGAACCGGACACGCCCTGGGTGACCATCGTGCACAACGACCCGGTCAATCTCATGAGCTACGTCCAGTACGTCTTCCAGGCCTACTACGGATACCCGAAGGACAAGGCTCGGAAGCTCATGATGGACGTGCACACCAAGGGCCGGGCGGTGGTCGCCAGCGGCTCCCGCGAGGAGATGGAACGTGACGTGCAGGCGATGCACGGCTACGGCCTGTGGGCGACGCTGCAACACGACTGACCGTACGCCGAGCGCACACACGACCGACCGGGCGACCGGCCGCCGGGACGGCGGCGTGGCCGAACACGACGAAGACGGGCTGACCGATACAGATGGCTGGGTTGTTCGAGAGCACCGGCGGTGGCGGCGCGGCGATCGCGCTGGACGAGGTGGAGGCCTCCATCCTGCGCTCGCTGGAAGTGCAGATGCTGGAGCTGATCGGCCCCGGCCCGGGCGGGGAGGGCGGCGACCCGCTGGCCGCGCTGTTCGCCGAGGGCCCGACCGAGGCGCCCTCGGACCCGGTGCTGGCCCGGCTCTTCCCGGACGCCTACGGCGACCCGACCGCACCGGCGGACCCCGAGGCGGTGGCCGCCTCGGGCGAGTTCCGCCGCTACACCGAGCTCGACCTGCGGGCCCGCAAGCGGGAGGACGCGCTGGAGGTGATCCGCACCCTGGACGGTCTCGGCGGAGCCGGGGTGCTCAAGCTGGCCACGCCCGACTGCCTGCGCTGGCTGGGCGCGCTGAACGACCTGAGGCTGGCCCTCGCGGTTCGGCTGGAGGTCACCGAGGAGGACGAACAAGGCCTGTACGCGCTGCCGGACAGCGACCAGCGCAAGCCGCTGGTGATGGCCTATCTGTGGCTGGGAGCGCTTCAGGAATCGTTGCTGGAGGCGATCGCCGACTGATTTTGGAGGCTTTCCGTCCGCTTTCCCGGGCGATCCTGCCCGATCTCGGGCAAGCCCCGGCCGTTCTGTCCAGCATGTGGATGGTCGGTCGGGGTATTTTCGTATAAATCGGGCGAACCCTAGCAGGTCATGCTCAAATATCGCTCAGATGAACACCGCTATCCGGACTCTGCGTGGTACGACTTCACCCCACCCACGAGACCGACCCAGGACGGTGACCATGGCCGAGCAGCTCTACGACCAAGTGGTCGACAGCAAACCGGACGAGGAGGGCTACCAGCGGGGGCTGGGCAGCCGCCAGATCCAGATGATCGCGATCGGCGGCGCGATCGGGACGGGCCTGTTCCTCGGCGCCGGCACCGCGATATCCCGGTCCGGACCGAGCCTGCTGCTCTCCTACGCCGTGGCAGGCCTGGTGATCTTCGCGATCATGCGGGCCCTCGGTGAACTCCTCACCTACCGCCCGGTGTCCGGCAGCTTCGCCGAGTACGCCCGGGAGTTCCTCGGCCCCTTCGCCGGCTACGTCACCGGCTGGACCTACTGGCTGTTCTGGGTCGTCACCGGAATGGCCGAGACCACCGCGGCGGCCGTGTACGTCAGGTTCTGGGCGCCCAACATCCCCCAGTGGGCCAGCGCGCTGACCTTCCTGGTCATCCTCTACGCCGCGAACCTGATCTCGGTGAAGCTGTTCGGCGAGATCGAGTTCTGGTTCTCCATGGTCAAGGTCACCGCCATCATCGGCATGATCCTGATCGGCATCGGCGTGCTGACCCTCGGCTTCAGCAAGGCCGGTGACACCGCGTCGATCACCCACCTGTGGCAGGACGGCGGCTTCTTCCCCAAGGGCATCGGCGCCACCGTGATGACCCTGCAGATCGTCATGTTCGCCTACCTGGGCGTCGAACTCGTCGGCGTCACCGCGGGCGAGAGCGAGAACCCCGAGAAGACCCTGCCGCGCGCCATCAACACCCTGCCCTGGCGCATCATGCTGTTCTACATCGGCGCCCTGGCGATCATCCTCGCCCTCGTGCCCTGGACCGAATTCCAGCCCGGCGTCAGCCCGTTCGTCGCCGCCTTCGGCAAGATCGGCATCCCGGCGGCGGCCGGCATCATCAACTTCGTGGTGCTCACGGCCGCGCTCTCCTCCTGCAACTCCGGGATGTACTCCACCGGCCGCATGCTGCGCGACCTCGCCCTGCGAGGCCAGGCCCCCGTACGCCTCACCACCCTCAACACCCGCCGCACCCCGGCCGTCGCGATCACCTTCTCCAGCGTGCTGATGGGCGCCGGCGTGGTGCTCAACTACCTCGTCCCGGCGCGGGCGTTCGAGTACATCACCTCGGTCGCCACGGTCTGCGGCCTGTGGACCTGGGCGATGATCCTGGTCTCCCAGATCCGCTACCGCCGCGCCTGGAAGGCCGGCCACCTGCCGCCGCCCACCTTCAAGGCCCCCGGCGGCATCTGGATCAGCTGGGCCGCGCTCGCCTTCCTGGTCCTGGTCGTGGTGCTGATCGCCCTGGACACCACCAACCGGATCTCGCTCTACGTCTTCCCCGGCTGGGCCCTGCTGCTGGTGGTCGGCTACGTGGTGATCAGACGCCACAACCCGCAGGCCGTGCACGGCCGTCCGCACGACCACCTGCACGCCCGCGAGGGCGGCTGAACCGCGGCCCGGGCACGCCCCGGGCCGCACCCCGAGACCGGGTGGCGGACGCCCGGTGACCGGGCCTCGGACGCCCCGGCGGCCCACCGTCTGTTCTTGGGGCCGCCGGGGCATGGCATCCTGACCGCATGCTGACCATCACCCGAGAACTCCGCGACCGGATCGTGGCCCACGCCCGCGCCGACCACCCGGACGAGGCCTGCGGCGTGGTCGCCGGACCGGCCGGCAGCGGCCGCCCCGAGCGGTTCATCCCGATGCTCAACGCGGCCCGCTCGCCCACCTTCTACGAGTTCGACTCGGGCGACCTGCTCAAGCTCTACCGCGAGATGGACGACCGGGACGAGGAACCGGTCATCGTCTACCACTCGCACACCGCCACCGAGGCCTACCCCTCGCGCACCGACGTGAGCTACGCCTCCGAGCCGTTCGCCCACTACGTCCTGGTCTCCACCGCCGAGGGCAACGGCGAGGACGACCCCTACCAGTTCCGGTCGTTCCGCATCGTGGACGGCGAGATCACAGAGGAAGACGTCCAGGTCGTGGAGGCCCACCAGGCCTGACCGGCCCCCCACCCGGACGAGGCCCGCCGACCTTCAGCGAACGGTCGGCGGGCCCCTGTCGTCTCAGCATCGGGAACGAGAACATCCGGACCGCGAGACGGGCATGCCCAAGCGGGCCCG
>NZ_JAFLNG010000374.1 GCF_017427025.1 Streptomyces sp. FH025 | reverse complement strand
GCGAGTTCGGCGGGCAGCGGGTCGGGCAGCGAACCGGCCGCGCGGGCCACCGCCTGGGCGACGGCGTCCGGGTCGACCAGGGCGGGCAGGTCCTCGCGGGCGAGCCAGGCGGTGTGCGCCCAGGGGTGGGCGGGCTCGTACTGGATCGCCGAGGCGAGCAGGCCGACGGCGGCGTCCCAGTCGCCCGCGGCGGCCTCGACGTGGGCGCGGCAGACGACCGTGCCCAGGTAGACCTCGCCGTCCAGCGGGAACAGTTCGCGGGCCGCCGCCGGGCCGCCCGCGGCGGCGCACAACTCGGCCAGCGCCTCGTGCAGTTCGGGCAGCTGGGGGTCGGCGAGGATCGCGTCGGAGAGGTGGTCGGCGGCGTGCCCGAGGTCTCCGGAGTCGATCGCCAGCCGGGCGACGGCCACCTCGCCCTCGGCCGCCAGTCGGGCGTCGCCCTCGTCCTCGGTGTGCGCCATGCCTGTGCCCCCCGGTCGCGCCGTGTCGCTCGTGTGCCTGTGTCGTCGTGCGTGCTGCGCGGATGAGGCTATCCGGTGCATATGACGGACGGATGATCACCCCACGGTGGATGTTGTCCAACTCCTGGATCGGATACAGCCCTTACGAGTGGTTTGAAGGCCGGAACAGTTCAGGTTCATGTCATCGACGACCACGATTGCCTCCGGCGCTCCGAGAACTCCGCGAGCTCCGAAAGCGCCGCGGGCCCCGAAAGCCCCGAAAGTTCCGAAAGCTCCGAAAGCTCCGCGAGCTCCGAAAGCTCCGCGAGCGAAGCGCCGATCCCCCGAACGCCCCCTCACCCGACGAGGAACGATGAAGTTCTCCCGAGCCCTGTCCGCGGCCGCCTCGGCCGCCGTCCTGAGCACCATCGCCCTGACCGGGCCGACGACCACGCAGGCGGCCGCCGCCGGCTCCTTCGTGGTCAGCGAGGCCCAGTTCAACAAGATGTTCCCGAACCGGAACGCCTTCTACACGTACAAGGGCCTGACCGACGCCCTGAGCGCGTACCCCGGCTTCACCAACACCGGCGACACCGCCACCCGCAAGCGCGAGGCGGCGGCCTTCCTCGCCAACGTCAGCCACGAGACCGGCGGCCTCAAGTACGTCGTCGAGCAGAACACCGCCAATTACAGCCACTACTGCGACACCTCCCAGTCGTACGGCTGCCCGGCTGGGCGCAGCGCGTACTACGGGCGCGGGCCGCTACAGCTCAGCTGGAACTTCAACTACAAGGCCGCGGGCGACGCCCTGCACATCGACCTGCTGAAGGACCCGTACAAGGCGGAGAAGGACCCGGCCGTGTCCTGGAAGACCGGCCTCTGGTTCTGGAACACCCAGAAGGGCGCCGGGACGGTGACATCGCACAACGCGATCGTGGGCGGCAAGGGCTTCGGCGAGACCATCCGCAGCATCAACGGCGACCTCGAATGCAACGGCAAGAACCCGGACGAGCGCAACGACCGGATCAACCTCTACAAGCAGTTCGTCGGGGTGCTGGGCACGGACGTCGGCGGCGGCGCCATCTCCTGCTGACGTATAGTCAAACTATCGTCGTGGAGCAGGAAGTCGGCTCGACCGACCTCCTGCTCCGCGCGCCTGACGATCGGGTGATGTTGTCCGTGCTGCCCGCGTGTCGGTGGCATCTGGTCAACTGCTCCTCTGGAACGAGACGAGGAGGTGGCCGCCGGAATGGGCGTGCTGACCGACTACTTCCGTGCGCCTGATGCGGCGACGGTCGTACGGGCCTTGGAACTGACCGGGGGCGGGCGGCCCGAGTTCTTCAGCGGGGGCTCTCGCGGGGGCTCCAACCGGGGCTCCGCCCGGACCCTCGACGGGGCCTTCGACGGGGCCTTCGACGGGGTCGAGGCCAAGCGCCTCGACCCGGGCGTCGTCCTGGCGGAGCTCGTCGCCGCCATCCGGGACGAGCCGTGGCAGGTCGACCTGGTGGTGGAGACGCCGGTCTGGCCGACCACCCCGGAGCCCGGCCCCCACCGGCCGGACGGCCCCGCGGACGAGGACGACCCGTGGACCACCGGCCCCTGGGTGACCGAACTCGACGACGCCACCCGGGACACCCTCGCCCTGGTGCCCGACGAGCGCGTGCCGGAGGCCGCCGCGCGGTGGGCCCAGGCGGAGGAGAGCGGCGACGCGGACCCGTGCGATCTGCTGCTGGTGGCCCGGGAGTTGATCGGCCTCGCCCGCCGGGCCCGAGCGGCCGGCGAGCGGCTGTACTGCTGGATCTGCCTCTGAGGCCCGTCGGCTGAGCCGCCCGTCGACGGGCGGCTCAGCCGATGAGCGGGGCGGCGCCGGTCGCGGCGAGGGACAGCTCCCAGAGGCGGGCGGCCGCGGCGGGGTCGACGGCGTACGGGCGGACGCCGCCGTCGTCCATCGGGGCGTCCGGGCCGGCGACGCGGGCGACCTCGCAGTCCTCCAGGTAGAGCCCGCCGCGACCGTCGAGCAGGGGGGAGGTGGCCGCCCAGAGGCCGGTGGCCGCACCCTGGGAGGCGGTCTTGAAGTCGGCGCCGACCACGGCGCCGTGCTCGTCCACCCAGCCGCGGTCGATCTGCTCCCGGAGTGTCAGTTCCCGCTGCAGCCCGGTGATGATCTTGCCCGGATGGAGGGCGAAGGCCCGCACGCCGTCCCTGCGCCCGAGCGCGTCCAGGTGCACGGCGAACAGCGCGTTGGCGGTCTTCGACTGGCCGTACGCGAGCCACTTGTCGTACCCCGTACGGAAGTGCGGGTCGTGCCAGCGGATGTCGGTGAGGGCGTGCCCGGCGGAGCTGTGGACCACGACGCGCGCCCCGCCGTCGGCGGCGGCCAGCAGCGGGTAGAGCTCGCAGACCAGGGCGAAGTGCCCGAGGTGGTTGGCGGCGAACTGCCCCTCCCAGCCCGGGCCGACGCGCCGCTCCGGGGCGGCCATCACGCCCGCGCCGGCGAGCAGCAGGTCGAGGCTCGTCGCCGATCCGGCGATCCGGGCGGCGGCGGCGCGCACGCTACCGAGGTCGGCGAGGTCCATCGGGACGACCTCGTAGCCGTCGCCGAGCGCGGCACGGGCGGTGTCCGGCCTGCGGGCCGGGACGATCACCCGGGCCCCGGACCCCCTCAGGGCCCGGGCGGTCTCCAGCCCGAGGCCGGAGTAGCCGCCGGTCACCACGGCGGTCCGGCCCGAGAGGTCGAGGCCGGCCATCACGTCCTCGGCGGTGCTGGTGAAGGAGAAGGGCGAGCCGATCGGCTGCTGGTTGCTGGTGGTCATGACGAAGACCGTAGGAGCTGGAGCGCGGTCTAGATCAAGTCCTACCCTCGGGCAGCATGACGGACTTGACGGAACTGGGCATCGGCGAGGTGGCGTCGCGCACCGGGCTCAGCGTGCACGCGCTGCGCTTCTACGAGCGCGAGGGCCTGCTGATCGGACCGGTCGGGCGCACCACGGGCGGCCGGCGGCGCTACACCGCGCTCGACGTGGAGTGGTTGCAGATCTGCATCCGGCTGCGCGAGTCCGACATGCCGCTCGTCGACCTGCGCCGCTTCGCCGAACTGGTGCGGCAGGGCCCCGGCAACGAGGCCGAACGACTGCACCTGCTCACCGAGCACCAGCGGCGCGTCGACGAGCGGATCCGGGCCTTGGAGGAGTGCCGCTCGGTCATCGCCCGGAAGGTCGACGTCTACGCCGAGCACCTCGCGCGCGGCGAGGCCACCGGCCTCTGGGACCCGACCGACCGGAACTACCCGTCGACGCGGCGCAGATCGTAGAGGTACGACTTGCCCGCCTTCCAACTGCGCCACGGCCCTTCGGGCGGCAACGCCGCCTCCCGCACCGCCCGCCCCACCAGCGGCCACCCGTTGCCGGCTCCATCGGCGCCGAACGTGTACCACCCCCGCTCCGGCACCCACCGGCACCACACGTCCAGGTCCACCCGCTTGAACGACGGACGGCCGTTGAACTCACCGTCCAGCCGGAACCGGTAGACCAGCCCGTCGAGACGGCGGACGAGCTCGAACCCCGACACCATGGATCACCCCCAACTACCGCTCCCACACTGCCGACCAGAATGGCCTCATGGATACTGTCCCGGCGATCGACCGGCTGTGCACGCGCATTTCCTCGGACTGCGCGAGGACCACCTCGCCCCGCACGACGTGGTCGAGCTGGCCCGTCTGGCCGCTCTGCCCGGACCACCGGTCGGGCGTCCACGCCCTCACTCATCAGGGCACGGCCGTGTGGTGGTGCACAAGCGGCGGCGGACATGTGGCAGCCCCCATCGGCCAGTTGGCGCGCACACCCCGCTGACGGCGAGAACCCCTGCGCCGTCGGCCCGCCGCTCGGAAGCGGCGGGCCGACGAGGGGGAAGATCAGGCCGGCGGGGTGCCGTTGGGCCAGAGGCAGGGAGAGATGACCTCCAGTTGGAAGGTCCGACTCGCGTCGCTGGCGCCGTCCAGGATCGCGACGAAATCGTCCTTGAGGCTCTTCATCTTCACCCAGCCGACGTGAACGCCCGGCTCCTCGACCGGCTGGAAACCCTGCCCGGTGAGGTAGGTGCGGAAGGCGTCCGCAGCCTGAGTCCTGCCTGACAGCGGGAGGTCCTCGAAGGTGGCGGACCTCCAGGTCTGCTTCCGGCCGTGCGGACCGATGTCGTTGGCGTCGCATTCCAGATCGCTGAATGAGGCCGGACTCGACACGGGCTTCATCGGCAGGTTCGCCTGGATGTCCGTCTGGTAGCTGTCGATCTGCTTCCTCGCCTGGTCGAGCGTCATCGTGGGCTTGGACCGTTCCTTCAACGTGCTCGCCCCACAGGCATTCACAGCCAGCATCGTGATCACCAGAACGGCCGCGACCACGGACCTCTTGGCCAGTGGCAATGCCACAGCCCCCGACACGCCACCAGGACGCAGCACGACCCATCCCCCAGACAGCCAGCCCACCCGAACTGACAGGCACTTACTGTCCCACACCCACCCCGAGCGACTTTCCACTCACCCGCCACAGGGCCGCAGCGGTGAGGCCAGCGAGGAGGAGCCACGACAGGGTGAACGTGTGGGTGGTGTCGCGGAGGAGGCCGAGGAGGGGTGGGGTGAGGACGATGGCGATCTGGTTGGTGGTCATGGCGAGGCCGAGGGCGGAGCCGGTGCGGCCGGGTGGGGCGGATTCGGCGACGTGGGCGACCCAGGGCCCGTACCAGCCGATGCCGAAGAAGCCGAGCAGGACGAACAGCGCGCAGGCGGTCGCCGGGTGGTGGCCGAGCGGGGTGGCGAGGGCGAGGGTGCCGGCGGTGACGGCGGCGAGGCAGGCCCGCACGGTGGTGTAGCGGCCGCTCCGCGCACGGTCGCTCCAGGCGGCGAGGCAGATCCGGCCGGCGATGCCCGCGCCCTGGGCGGCCACCAGGACGAGGGCGGCGGAGCCGGCGCTCAGACCGGCGGTGTCGTGGAGGTGGAGGACGGTGAGGATGCCGAGGCCGCTCTGGGCCGCGACCAGGGCGATACCGGAGAGCATGATCCGCACCATGGCGGGTTCGCGGAGCATCCGGAGCTGGGGCGCGGGTGGAGGAGTCGAGGCGGCGGGCGGAGACGGTGGCCGCCGGTAGCAGCCGGTGAAGACGGCGGCCCCCGCGAGCGCGACCAGGGCGCCGGAGACGAGCGTCGCCCGCCAGCCGTACTGCGCCGCGAGCACCGGCTGCACCGCTGCCGCGAGCGCGCCGCCCAGGGGCAGGCCTGCCTGCCGGATGCCCATCGCGAGGCCGCGCTGCGAGCTGTCGAACCAGGCGGCCACCGACTTGCTGCCGCCCGGCTGCGCGCTGCTGTACCCGGCGCCGACGATCAGCAGCGCGAGCAGGAGCATGCCGTACCCGGGGGCGGCGGCACCGAGCGCGAGTCCGGCGGCGACCACGAGGGCGCCCGCGCCGACGATCCAGCGTTCGTCGTAGCGGTCGAGTAGCCGCCCGACGACCAACAGTCCGATCAGCGGCATGAGTTGGGCGGCGGAGAGGAGCAGCCCTAGCTGCCCGGTGGAGAGCGAGAGACCGTCCTGCAAGGCTGGCCCGAGCGAGCCGACGCCCTGGACGAAGTAGCAGGTGGCGGCCTGGGTGAAGGTGGCGATGCCGAGGACGGCCCAGCGGTAGCGCGGGCGGACGGCGGGCATGGTGGAACTCCGTGACGTGGAGGGGTGGTTGATCGCCCCCCAGGCTGGTGTAATGCCCTTGTGCAGCTCAACCCTTACGGCGCCGACGCCGTCAACCTGGCCGCCGCGCTGGCCGATCGGCGCCCGGCGAGCACGGAGGAGCTGGCCGAGCGCTGCCGCGTCGCCGGCCTGATCATCGAAGGTGCCGTCACCGCAGCGGACTTGAGGACGGTGCTCGCCGCCCTGGACGCCTGGGAGCACGTGGTGGACGCCCCCGACGAGCGCGCCCGGGCGGCTCGGCTCAACGACATGCTCGCGGCCTCCGCCTCGCACCCCCGCCTGACCGACCACGGGGACGGGGGCTGGCACCTGCACTACCGGGAGGAGCACCGGCCGTTCGGGGAGACGCTGCACGCACTGATCGCGGTCGGCACGGCGCTGCACCTGGTCGGGCGCGGGATGCACCGGCTCGGGCGGTGCGCGGTGCCGGAGTGCGGGCTGATCTTCGCGGACACCAGCCGGACCGGGCGGCAGCGGTACTGCTCGCAGCGCTGCGCCAACCGGGACGCGGTGAGGCGGCACCGGGACCGCGCTCGCGGCTGAGCGTTTCAGGACGCGAAATATCCAGGCGGGCGGAGGTGTTCGCCCGGGTGTTGGCGCGGGAGGTCCGCGCGAGGCCCGGAGGAGTGAAGCCCCATGCGCGTCGAAATCTGGAGCGATATCAACTGCCCGTGGTGCTACGTCGGCAAGGCCCGGTTCGAGAAGGCCCTGGAGCGCTTCCCGCACCGGGACGAGGTGGAGGTCGTCCACCGCTCCTTCGAGCTGAACCCGAACGCGTCGCGTGAGGCCCGCCTGGTGGTCCCGCTGCTCGCGGCGAAGTACGGGATGAGCCTGGAGCAGGCGGCGGCCGCGGAGGCGCGGGTGGCCGAGAACGCGCACGGGGAGGGCCTGCCCTATCTGAGCGAGGGCCGTGTCGGGGCGAACTCCTTCGACATGCACCGCCTGCTGCACTTCGCCAAGGAACACGGGCGGCAGCTGCAACTGCTGGACGCGCTGTACCGGGCCAACTTCGCCGAGGAGCGCTCCGCGTTCGAGGAGGAGCGGCTGATCGAGCTGGCCGTCGAGGCCGGGCTGGACGGCGAGGCGGCGGCGGCCGTGCTGGCCGACCCGGAGGCGTACGCGGAGGCGGTGCGCGAGGACGAGGCGACGGCGAGCGCGATGGGCGCGACGGGCGTCCCGTTCTTCGTCCTCGACCGTCGGCTCGGCGTCTCCGGCGCCCAGCCTGCGGAAACGTTCACCCGGGCGCTGGAGCAGGCCTGGGAGAGCCGGGTGCCGGTGGCCCTGGTCCCGGTCGGCGGCGAGGCGGAGGCCGGGGACGCCTGCGGCCCGGACGGCTGCGAGCTGCCGCAGCACTGAGGCCGGCGATCTCGGCCACCTCGCCCGAACCATGCCCCGCCCGCTCGCCGACTCCGGCGAGCGGGCGGGGTCGCTTCTCCCACCAGCGCCGCGAAGCTCGAA
>NZ_JAFLNG010000373.1 GCF_017427025.1 Streptomyces sp. FH025 | reverse complement strand
GCCCCACCAAGGGCGCCGGCACCTTCAGCACCGCCCCCGCCACCGCCAAGCCGGTCGGCCACGGCACCGTGCGCCGCTACCGGGTGGAGGTCGAGGACGGCATAGGCATCGACGCGGCGTCCGCCGCCGCGCAGATCCACGGCATCCTCGGTGACCGGCGCGGCTGGACCAACGACCGCAGGAACGGCTTCCAGCTGGTCGCGAGCGGCCCGTACGACTTCACCGTGAAGATCGCCTCCCCCGCCACCGTGGACCGGATCTGCGGCGCCTCCGGCCTGGACACCCACGGCGAGGTCAACTGCAACGTCGGCAACCAGGTGCTGGTCAACTCCAAGCGCTGGAACACCGGCTCACCGCAGTTCAGCGGCCCGCTGGACGAGTACCGGGCGCTCATCGTCAACCACGAGGTCGGCCACCGGATCGGCCACGGACACGAGACCTGCCCCGGCCCGGGCAAGCCCGCACCCGCGATGATGCAGCAGATCTACGGCCTCAAGGGCTGCGCGCCCAACGCCTGGCCGTACTCGGCGGAGGGCACCTACCTGAGCGGTCCGTCCGTCCCGTAGCGCGGCGGACACCGCGACGGAGTTGAGACCCGATCGGCAACCCGCCGGAACAACCGCGCCCTAGTCTGCCGACATGACAGCTGCCCAACGCCTGAGGCTCACCGCCGCGTTCGCCGCCGCCGGGATCGCCCTCGGCGCCACCGCCTGTTCCTCCTCCGGCGGCACCGCCGCGAACGGCGGGGCGCTCGGCTACGACCGCTTCCGGTCGACCGCCCTGGACGTGTTCAAGCACAAGACCGACACCTGCCCGTTCGGCCTCGACTTCGCGAAGGCCGCGACCGCCGCCGGGATCACCGGCGCCGTCGCCCCGGCCGAGCACGACGGCCACTCCGTCTCCGGCAACGCGGGCGACGGCGTCCCGGCCCAGCCCTGGCCGTCCGGGGTCACCCACCCGCCGTCCCAGCCCGAGATGCCGGCCGTGCCGCCGAGCGCCGAGATCACCTGCACCTACACGGTCGGCCGGTCCGCCGTCGACGTCCACCTGATGGCCGCGTCGAAGAGCGACTACGGGCTCAGCATGATGCTGCCCAAGATCGCGGCCGCCGGGTTGCTCAGCACGGACCAGCTGAGCCGGTTCTTCGCCGACCGCCCCGCGATCGGGCAGACCAGGCTCACCCCGGGCGACGGCACGGCCGCCGTCTCCCGCGTCGCGCTCAGCGGCGAGGGGGACCTCATCCTGCTGCTCAGCCAGAACACCATCGGCAACCCGCCCCAGGACGAGGCACTGTCCGGCGAACCGCTGCGCAAGGCCGCCGAGGCACTGGCGGCCCAACTGCGCTAGGGCGCACTAACGCAGGACCGGCAGGTGCTCCCCCAGGTCGCTGCGCTCCCCGGAGGCGGAGACGTCGGCGTCCGCCAGGGCCGCCGCCCAGTCCGTGCGGCCGGTGGCCAGCCGGATCCAGGTCAGCGGGTCGGTCTCGACCACGTTCGGCGGGGTGCCGCGGGTGTGCTTGGGGCCCGGCACGGCCTGGACGACGGCGTACGGCGGGATCCGCAGTTCGACCGCACCGCCGGGCACCCGGTCGGCGAAGGCGTCCGCGAGCAGCCGGGTGGTGGCGGCGACGGCCTGGCGGTCGTGCGGGAAGGGCTCAGGCCCGAGCGCGGCCGCCAGGTCGTCGGCGTGCACCACCGTCTCCACCAGCCGGGTCACCAGCAGGTCGGCGAGCAGCATCGAGCCCAGCCGGACCTCCAGGCGCCGCGTCGGGTCGGCGGCTTCGGGGCGCTCCAGCAGCCCGGTCAGCGCGTCCGCGGCCCGGCCGAAGGCCGCCGCCACCGCCGCCGCGCCGCCGTCGAACTCCACCGTCGCCCGCTCCCGGGTCTGCGCGTCCAGCCCCGGCGCGACGGTGCCGACCGCGGCCACCCAGCCCAACAGGTCCAGCGGCGGGCGCCCCTCCAGCGGGTCGTCCAGGTGGGCCGGGAGGAAGTCGAGCTGGACGGCGAGGTGCGCGAGCAGCTCACGGACCCGCCAGTCCCCCAGCCTGGTCGGCAGGTCCAACTGGGCGTCGGTGAGGCCCTGCACGGCGGCACGCAGCGCCCGCGTCTGGGCGGTCAGCGCGGCGCGGACCTTCTGCGGTTGGTACGTACGGGACTTGGGAGGCATGCGCCCCAACATACGCCGAGGGGCGGACGGTTCAGTCGAACCGTCCGCCCCTCGGAAGGGCCCGATCAGGCCAGCAGGGCCTCGATGACGCCGGTGTGGGCGTCCTTCAGCTCCGCCAGCGAGACGGTGAACTGTCCCTGGACGTCCAGGCTGTCGCCGTCCACGACACCGATCCGGGTGGCCGGCAGGCCACGCGCGGTGCACATGTCGTTGAACCGGAGCTCCTCGCTGCGCGGCACCGCCACGACGGCGCGGCCGGCCGACTCCGAGAAGAGCAGGACGAACGGGTCCAGGCCCTCGGGCACGACGATCCGCGCACCGTGGCCGCCCTTGAGGCAGCTCTCCACCAGCGCCTGGCCGAGACCGCCGTCGGACAGGTCGTGCGCGGCGTCGATCATGCCGTCGCGCGAGGCGGCGATCAGGATCTCGCCGAGCAGCCGCTCGCGCTCCAGGTCCACCTTGGGCGGCAGGCCGCCGAGGTGGTCGTGGACGACCTGCGACCAGGCCGAGCCGCCGAGCTCGTCCTCGGTGTCGCCGAGCAGGTAGAGCAGCTGCCCCTCCTCGGCGAAGGCGACCGGGGTGCGACGGGTGACGTCGTCGATGACGCCGAGCACCGCGACCACCGGGGTCGGGTGGATGGCGACCTCGCCGGTCTGGTTGTACAGCGAGACGTTGCCGCCGGTGACCGGGGTGCCGAGGGTCAGGCAGGCGTCGGCCAGGCCGCGGGTGGCCTCGGCGAACTGCCACATCACGTCCGGGTCCTCGGGGGAGCCGAAGTTGAGGCAGTCGGAGACGGCGAGCGGCTTGGCGCCGCCGGCCGCGACGTTGCGGTACGCCTCGGCCAGGGCCAGCTGGGCGCCGGTGTACGGGTCCAGCTTGGCGTAGCGGCCGTTGCCGTCGGTGGCGACCGAGACGCCGAGGTTGGTCTCCTCGTCGATCCGGATCATGCCCGAGTCCTCGCCGACCGAGAGCACGGTGTTGCCGAGCACGAAGCGGTCGTACTGGTCGGTGATCCAGGACTTGGAGGCCTGGTTCGGGTGGCTCGCGACCTTCAGCAGGTCGGCCTTGAGGCCCTCGCCGGTGGTCGGGCGGGCCAGCCGCTCGGCGGTGGGGGCGTCGGCCTGCAGCGCGTCCTGCCAGCTCGGGCGGGCGTATGGGCGCTGGTAGGTCGGGCCCTCGTGGGCGACGGTGCGCGGCGGCACGTCCACGACCAGGTTCCCGTGCCAGAAGATCTCCAGGCGCTCGCCGTCGGTCACCTCACCGATGACGCTGGCGATGACGTCCCACTTCTCGCAGATCTCCAGGAAGCGGTCGACCTTGTCGGGCTCCACGATCGCGCACATGCGCTCCTGCGACTCGCTCATGAGGATCTCCTCCGGCGAGAGCGTGTGGTCGCGCAGGTGCACGGTGTCCAGGTCGATCCGCATGCCGCCGGAGCCGGCCGAGGCCAGCTCGCTGGTGGCGCAGGACAGGCCGGCACCGCCGAGGTCCTGGATGCCCTTGACGAGCTTCTCCCGGAAGATCTCCAGGGTGCACTCGATCAGGAGCTTCTCCTGGAACGGGTCGCCGACCTGGACCGCCGGGCGCTTGGCCGGCTTGGTGTCGTCGAAGGTCTCGGAGGCCAGCACCGAGACGCCGCCGATGCCGTCGCCGCCGGTGCGGGCGCCGTACAGGATGACCTTGTTGCCGGCGCCGGAGGCCTGCGCGAGGTGGATGTCCTCGTGCTTCATGACGCCCACGCACAGCGCGTTGACCAGTGGGTTGCCCTGGTAGCAGGAGTCGAAGACGACCTCGCCGCCGATGTTCGGCAGGCCCAGGCAGTTGCCGTAGCCGCCGATGCCCGAGACGATCCCGGGCAGCACGCGCCGGGTGTCCGGGTGGTCGGCCGCACCGAAGCGCAGCGGGTCCATCACCGCGACCGGGCGGGCGCCCATCGCGAGGATGTCGCGCACGATGCCGCCGATGCCGGTGGCCGCGCCCTGGTAGGGCTCGATGTACGAGGGGTGGTTGTGCGACTCGACCTTGAAGGTCACCGCGTAGCCCTGGCCGACGTCGACCACACCGGCGTTCTCGCCGATGCCGACGAGCATCGCGTCCGAATCCGGCTTCTTCTCGCCGAACTGCTTCAGGTGGACCTTGCTGCTCTTGTACGAACAGTGCTCCGACCACATGACCGAGTACATGGCGAGTTCGGCGCCGGTCGGGCGGCGGCCGAGAATCTCCCGGATGCGCGCGTACTCGTCCTCCTTGAGGCCGAGTTCGGCCCAGGGCTGGGCCGCGTCCGGGGTCTGCTCGGCGTTCTTGACGGTGTCGAGGCTCATCAGGCGTTCACCAGCTGCTTCAGGACGGAAGTGAAGAATCCCAGGCCGTCCGTACCGCCGGTACCGACCAGCGGCTCGACGGCGTGCTCCGGGTGCGGCATCAGACCGACGACGTTCCCGGCGGCGTTGGTGATACCGGCAATGTCATTGATCGAACCGTTGGGGTTGACGTCCAGGTAGCGGAAAACCACCCGGCCCTCCGCCTCCAGCTCGTCGATGGTCCGCGCGTCCGCGGTGTAGCGGCCGTCCATGTTCTTCAGCGGGATCTGAATCTCCTGCCCGGCCGTGTAATCACGGGTCCAGGCGGTGCCCGCATTCTCCACCCGGAGCTTCTGCTCGCGGCAGATGAAGTGCAGGTGGTTGTTCCGGAGCATGGCGCCGGGCAGCAGGTGGGACTCGGTCAGCACCTGGAAGCCGTTGCAGATGCCGAGGACCGGCATTCCCAGCTTCGCCTGCTCGATGATGGTCTCCATCACCGGCGAGAAGCGGGAGATCGCGCCGGCGCGCAGATAGTCGCCGTAACTGAATCCGCCCGGCAGGACGACGGCGTCGACCTGGTGGAGATCCTTGTCACGGTGCCAGAGGGCGACCGGCTCGGCGCCGGCCAGACGGACCGCGCGCTGGGCGTCGCGGTCGTCGAGGGAGCCGGGGAAAGTGACGACGCCGACGCGGGTGGTCACTTCGCCGCCTCCTCGACCCGGACGGTGAAGTCCTCGATCACGGTGTTGGCGAGAAAGGTCTCGGCGGCTTCGCGGATACGGGCGAGCGCGGCGTCGTCGACCGGGCCCTCCACTTCCAGCTCGAAACGCTTGCCCTGGCGGACGTCGGCGATCCCGGTGAATCCGAGACGGGGCAGTGCGCGCTGCACCGCCTGTCCCTGGGGGTCGAGGATCTCCGGCTTGAGCATGACGTCGACTACGACGCGTGCCACTGGCACTCCCGGTGGTGTCTTCGGTGAGGCGGGGGAACTCCAGACTACCGGCCGTTTCGGGCGGGATTGCTGGCCGGGGAGGGTGACGCGCGTAGACCCAGGACCCTTACGCCGCAAGGGATCCGACGCCGGCTCCCCCCGCCCGGATCGGACCGTTTCCGTGGTTTCGCGGCCCCGAACGGTAACGCCCGAATACGGCACTTGGGGACAGATCGACCCGTCCCGCACATCGGTATCCGAGAGTCGCGCGAACACTCGTGAATATCCGGAAAAGAATGCCGAACTCTTCGATTTCGACCCCCTTCGGGTGCAGAATAGGGCCACCTGTCGCGGCAAGTGCTGCGTATCCGGCGGGCCACCGGGCCTGCCCGTGTGCGCTTGCGCGAGTTGGTGCACATCAGGCCACCGGACGTACCCACGAACCGGCGACCGAATTGCCCGAGAGGATTGACACCCATGGCTCAGCGTGTAGTTGTCACGCTCTCCGACGACCTGGACGGCGGCGCCGCCGCGGAAACCGTCCACTTCGGCGTCGACGGGAAGTCGTACGAGATCGACCTGTCCGTGGACAACGCGGAAAAGCTGCGGGAGGCCCTCGCGCCGTTCGTCGCGGCCGGCCGTCGTCAGAGCCGCACCGGAAAGTCCTTCCGCCGCACCGCGCTCACTCCGGACCCGGCCGCGGTCCGCGCCTGGGCCCTGTCCCGCGGCATGGAACTGCCGGCCCGCGGCCGCATCCCCAAGCACGTGTACGAGGCGTTCGCCGAGGCGAACTGACCTCCCGGGGCACCGCCCCCGGTCGCCCCGCCCGCCCGGACCGAAAGGGTGGGGCGACCACCCCGAAAGATGCTGTAGAGTATTCCTCGTCGCCGCAACGGAGAGATCCGAACAAGGCGGCGGGTGCCCCACCAGGCACCATGCGGACGTGGCTCAGTTGGTAGAGCATCACCTTGCCAAGGTGAGGGTCGCGAGTTCGAATCTCGTCGTCCGCTCGCAGTGCGCGAGCACAGCACAACTCAATAGTTGGTCCTGCGGACGTGGCTCAGTTGGTAGAGCATCACCTTGCCAAGGTGAGGGTCGCGAGTTCGAATCTCGTCGTCCGCTCCAGTACGAAGGCCCCCTCGATCGAGGGGGCCTTCGGCGTTTTCCGGGAACTTCCCGGAACTCCCCCCGAACTGCCCGGGCACTCCCCCGGTGCCGCTCCCCATGACATTTGTCATCGCCGACCCGTGGATCCGCACCGACGGTTCATGACGGCGCGCACTGCCCGCGCGGCCCGGCCGGCGGAAGGCTTGAGGCATGGAAACGAGCCAGCCCTCCCGCTCCGGCGACAGCGTGATCGAGGTCACCGACCTGCACCGCCACTACGGCACCGGCGCCGCCGGGTACCACGCCGTCCGCGGTGTCGACCTGACCGTCCACCGCGGTGAGCTGTTCGCCCTGCTCGGCACCAACGGCGCCGGCAAGACCTCCACCATGGAGGTCATCGAGGGCCTGGCCGCTCCCACCGGCGGCACCGTCCGGGTGCTCGGCCGGGACCCGTTCAAGGAGCGCGCCGAGGTCCGCCCCCGGATCGGCATCATGCTCCAGGAGGGCGGCTTCCCCGGCGAGCTCACCGCCGCCGAGACCGGCCGCGCCTGGGCCGGGCTGACCAGCGGCGCCCGCCCGGTCGCGGAGGCGCTGGAGCTGGTCGGCCTCGGCCACCGCGCCGGCGTCCGGGTCAAGCAGCTGTCCGGCGGCGAGCGGCGCCGGCTGGACCTCGCGATGGCCCTGCTCGGCCGCCCCGAGGTGCTGTTCCTGGACGAGCCCAGCACCGGCCTCGACCCGGAGGCCCGCGCCTCCGTCTGGCGGCTGGTCCGCGAGCTGCGCGCCCAGGGCACCACGGTGCTGCTCACCACGCACTACCTGGAGGAGGCCGAGGAGCTGGCCGACCGGCTGGCCATCATGCACGGCGGCCAGGTCGTCACCAGCGGCACCGTCGCCGAGGTGATCGCCGGTCGGCCCTCCCGGATCACGTTCGAGCTCCCCGAGTTCACCGGATCCGCGCTGCCCGTCCTGACCGGGGCCGAGGTCACCGTCGACGGCCGCAAGGTCACCGTGCAGACCGTCGGCCTCCAGGACACCCTCACCGACCTGCTCGGCTGGGCCCGGCACCACGGAGTCGCGCTCGGCGCCCTGGACGCCCGCAGCGCCTCGCTGGAGGAGGCCTTCCTCGCGATT
>NZ_JAFLNG010000372.1 GCF_017427025.1 Streptomyces sp. FH025 | reverse complement strand
GCGTCGGAAGCTACCGGGCGGCGGCTGATGCTGCGGTCGTCGCCGGGGTCTGCGCTGCAGCCGTGGCCGTCGTCGGCGCCGCAGCCGTAGCGGTGGTCGTAGTCGCGACCGGTGCCACCGTCTTCGCCGCGAGCGGAGTCACGGCCGCTGCTGCTGCTGCCGCCGTTGTCGTCACGGCCGTTGCTACGGCCGTCGCTACGGTCGCCGCCACGGCCGGTGCCGAGGCGAAGGCGGTCCGGGCGGGCGGGGCCCCATCGGCCGCGGTGCGGAGGGGCGTTGCGCGCGCCACCGCGGCGGCCCGGCCGGCGTCCGCACCCGGGTTCGTCCCCGCCTCGGCGGTGGCACCGGTCCGCGGCGCGGTGCTCTGGCGGCCGTCGGCGATCGCGGCAAACCCGCCTGATCGGTTTCGGACACCGGGCCCTGCTCCGAAGCCCGAGGCACCGGCCGTTCCGCCGCTCATGGGAACGGGTGCACTCGGGCCGTCCGGCGCGCTCGCCGTCAGGCGTGCGCCGGACCGCGCGCCGAGCACCGCCGTCGTACGTACCGGCCCCGCGGCGGCCCGCCGCCGGACCGGCCCGCCGGTGCGGGCGTCCGGCCGCGCCGAGGGCGCGTTGCGCGCGGAGAGGACCAGTCCGACGGCCTCCGGCAGACCGGCCGCCTTCAGCGTCGGTCGGTAGCCGGTCTCCGCCCACGGCCGTCCGTGGTGCAGCCAGACACTGCGCAGCCCGGCCAGTTCGGCACCCGCGATGTCGGCGGGCGCGTGGTCCCCGACCATCCAGGTGTGTGCCGCCCAGTCCCCGGTCGGTCGGATGCCGCACCGCCGGGCGGCTATCTCGAATATCAGCGGGTCCGGTTTGACGCAGTCCGCCTCCTCCGAGATCACCCAGCCGTCGACCAGCGGACCCAGCCCGGTCCGTCGGATCTTCTCCAACTGCGCCCGGGTGCCGCCGTTGGAGACGATCCCGAGCGTCCACCCCGCCGTCCGTGCCGACCGCAGCGCCTCGATGTTCCGGGGCGGACAGTGGATGTGCGAGTTGATGCCGCGTCGGAAGTGGGCGAGCAGGAACTCGACGGAGGCGTCCAGGCCGTAGCGGCGCCGGACGGCGGACAGTACGGTGCTGCGCGGCACGTAGCCGCCGCCGTCGAGGGTGACGAACCAGTCGAGGTCGTCGAGTGGCAGGTGGTGTTCGGACAGGAAGTCCTGCGCCCAGGCCCGGAAAGCAGCATCCCGGGGGAGCAGCGTGTTGTCGAGGTCGAACAAGAGCAGGGGCATGTCGAGCATGGTGCCAGCGGCCGGGCCTATGCACGTGGCAAATGCCAGAGCGCGTCGCGAAGCCGTACGAAGTGGCTGAATCGGGCCCGGGCACCAGATGGACGGGTGATGACGGGACGGGCCGGGGGAGCCGGCCGGGACCGGTGGGACGCAACGGTTCGCACCGTAACGGTTCGCGACGCCCCGCAACGGATCGTCGCCGATCAATGACAGTCCGGTCACGGTGTTCCGTGGGCCTGTTGCGCCTCCCCGGTCCGCTCAGTCAAGCTCCAGGGAACCTCCTTTCCGGAGGGGGCGCGATCGCCTGCGAACGGGGCGCACTGCCACGGCGGGCGCATCCCTCTTTCGCGGGAACAACGTCGCTCCGGGGCTTCGCCGGTGGGCTGGGTCCCGCGCCCGTCGTACTCTGAAAGGAACAGGTCACATACGGTGCTGCGCGGCGCAGACCGACGTCATCCCGTGGGCGGGCCTGCTGCCCGGGCAGCGTTGTCCTCTCCTGTCGGCCCCTCTCCCTTGAAGAGCCGTGAGTCATGGCTGGTTTTGAGCCTTCCCGACCGGTGGAACCGGACGCGCCCCGCAGCGTGGGTGCAGGAACCGGGAGCGATGCCGCCCGTGCGGACGTCGGCCCGATCGACGGGAGCGTTCCGGTCGGTGGGCACCCCGAAGCGCGCTCCGAAGGCCTTGTCGGCGAAGGTCCCGACGGCGAAGGCCTCAACGGCGAAGAGCTCAACGGCGAAGAGCTCAACGGCGAAGGCCTCAGCGGCGGCGCCGGCGGGTATGTCGATGCGCACGTCGAGCCCCCTGGCCGCCCGCCGGTCGGCGAGCCGGATCGCGGGCTGTCCGGTGTCGCAGAGTCGGCGCAGCCTGTGGTCACCGACCCCGGGCAGGATGAACTCCGAGGCCTCGCACGCGTGTTGCATAGCCTCACCCGCCGAGGCGGTCTCGCCCACCGTGACCACCCCGGTCCGCGCCAGCGTCGTGGCGAGCGTCCGGCCGGCCCTTCGGAGCCCCCGGTGACGGGCCGCACGGGCCCGGGCGCCGAGCGCCCGGAGGTGGCGTCCGACGCGCTCGGCGGGCACCTCGGGCCGTCGACCCAGGGGGCGCCGGGGCGCCCCCTGGACCCCGCGTTCCAGCACGGCGTCGTGGTCGGTTTCGACGGCTCGCTGTCCAGTGAGCGCGCGCTCGCCTACGCGGTCGGCATGGCCCGCCGATCGCAGTGCGGCCTGGTGATCGTGCATGTCGCGAACCGCCTGCCCGCCACGGTCTGGGCGGGCTGCGAACCGCCCGTCTTCGTCGACCTGCCCGACCACCGGACCGAGGTCCTGGGCCTGGAACTCGCCTGCGCGGACTTCCTCACGGGGGTGCCGTGGATCCTGGTCGAGCGCGGCGGTGACATCTGCCACGAGATCGAGGAGGTCGGCCGCGAGTACGCCGCCGACGCGATCGTCGTCGGCACGACGCACGGCCTGCTCGGCAAGCTCTTCGGCTCGGTCTCCGGGCGGCTGGCGCGGCGGGCCAACCGCCCGGTGATCGTGATCCCTTGAGGATCCGGAGTGGATCCCCCGAGGCTCGCCGGAGGGCTTCCACGGAGGTTCTCCGCTGCTGCCCCGACGCCTGATCCGGCAGTCCCTTTCGATAACTCTTCCGATAGCTCCTCCGATGTCGCCTTCGCCGTGGACCGCTCCCCAACACCCGTCGCGGAGCAGTGTGTTGACTTGGTCGGCCCGGCGGACCCGGCTCAGGAGGTGACCATCAGGAAGTGATCGTCACGACGTGACGCCGAGCTCCCGGGCGATGAGCATGCGCTGGACCTCAGACGTGCCCTCCCCGATCTCGAGGATCTTGCAGTCGCGCCAGAAACGGGCGACCGGGAATTCGTTCATGAAGCCGTACCCGCCGTGGATCTGGGTCGCCTCGCGGGCGTTGTCGACGGCGGCCTCGGACGAGTACAGCTTCGCGATCGCGGCCTCCTTCTTGAACGGTTCGCCGTGCAGCAGCCGGGAGGCGGCGTCCCGCCAGGCCAGGCGGGACGTGTGGGCGCGCAACTCCATGTCGGCAAGCTTGAACTGGATGGCCTGGTTGGCACCGATCGGGCGGCCGAAGGCCCTGCGGGTGCCGGCGTACTTGACGGATTCGTCCACGCAACCCTGGGCCAGGCCGGTGGCCAGGGCCGCGATGGCGATGCGGCCCTCGTCGAGGATCCGCAGGAACTGGGCGTAGCCTCGGCCACGCTCGCCCAGCAGGTTGGCCGCGGGTACGCGGCAGTCGGTAAAGGACAGTTCGCGGGTGTCGGATGCGTTCCACCCGACCTTCGAGTACTTCTTCGAGACCTGGAACCCCGGGGTCCCGGTGGGCACGATGATGGAGGAGATCTCCCGTACAGGCGAGCGGAATTCGCCCTCTTCACTCGAACGAGCGATCGGCTCGGTGAGCGCGGTGACGGTGACGAGCCCGGTGATGTCGGTGCCGGAGTTGGTGATGAAGCACTTGGTGCCGTTGATGACCCACTCGTCGGTGGTCTCGTCGTACCGCGCGGTCGTGCGGGTGGCCCCGGCGTCCGAACCGCCCTCGGGCTCGGTGAGGCCGAAGGCGCCGAGGAGTTCGCCGGAGGTCAGCCGGGGCAGCCACTCGCGCTTCTGCTCCTCCGTGCCGAAGCGGTAGATCGGCATCGCGCCGAGCGAGACGGCGGCCTCCAGGGTGATCGCCACCGAGGAGTCGACGCGGGCGAGTTCCTCCAGGGCGAGCCCGAGGGCGAAGTAGTCGCCGCCCATGCCGCCGTACTCCTCCGGGAAGGGCAGGCCGAACAGGCCCATCCGCCCCATCTCGCGGACGATCTCGTAGGGGAACTCCTCCCGTTCGTAGAACTCGCCGATCTTCGGCGCCACCACGTCCTGGGCGAACTCGGCGACGGTGCGCCGCAGTTCCTCGTACTCGCTGCTGAGCCGGTGGTCGAGCATCTGATCCTCCTGGTGCCCGGCCGGGATGGCCGCGGGCGTGAGCGGGATGACCGGCGTCCGTCTGACGGTGCGACGGTCACACGGTGTGGTCATCGGATGATGGCGGCGCCGGCCGGACCGTTCGGGCGGCCGGCGCCGGGGAGTCGTGCCGCGGGCGGGTCAGCCCCGGGTGGTGCCGAGCAGCGCCTGGACGGTGCGGGAGGGGCTCGGGCGGCCGAGGCGCTCGGCCATCCAGCCGCTGGTCGCGACCAGCGCGCGCAGGTCGACGCCGGTCCGGACACCGAGCCCGTGCAGCATCCACACCAGGTCCTCGGTGGCCAGGTTGCCGGTGGCGCTCTTCGCGTACGGGCAGCCGCCCAGGCCGCCCGCCGAGGCGTCCACCGTGGTGACGCCCTCGCGCAGCGCCGCCAGGGTGTTGCTGAGCGCCTGGCCGTAGGTGTCGTGGAAGTGCACGGCGAGCCGTTCGGGCGTCACGCCGGCCCGGGCGAAGCCGGCCAGCAGGGCGCCCACCTGGCCGGGGGTGGCCACGCCGATGGTGTCGCCGAGGCTCAGCTCCGCGCAGCCCATCTCCAGCAGCTCCACCCCGTACCGGACCACCTGGTCGACCGGGACCGGACCCTCCCAGGGGTCGCCGAAGCACATCGACAGGTAGCCGCGGACGGCGACCCCGGCCTCGGTGGCCCGCGCCACGACCGGGCGGAACATCGCCATGGCCTCCTCCGCGGTGCGGTTGAGGTTGCGCCGGGCGAAGGTCTCGGTGGCGCTGGCGAACACCGCGATGTCGGTGGCGTGGTGGGCGAGCGCGCGGTCGAGGCCGCGCTCGTTGGGCACCAGCACCGGCAGCCGCAGGCCGGGGTGGCGCTCCGGCAGATCGGCGAGCCGGGGCACCAGTTCCTCGGCGTCGGCGAGCTGGGGCACCCATTTCGGGTGAACGAAGCTGGTGGCCTCGACGGTCCGCAGCCCGGCGGCCGCGAGCCGCGCGATGAACTCCGCCTTGACCTCGACGGGCACCAGGGAGCTCTCGTTCTGGAGCCCGTCGCGCGGTCCGACCTCGTGGATCCGGACCTCCTCGGGCAGTCCGGGGGCGCGGACCGGGTCGGGCAGGCCCAGGTCGAGGGCGTCGGGCTCGCGGGCGGCGGCGGTCATGACCGCACCTCCGCGGGCTCGGCGGCCTCCTCGGCCGGGGTGACCACGACCAGCAGGTCCTCCATCGCGACGGTGGCGCCGGCGGCGGCCCTCAGTTCGGCCACCACGCCGTCGTGCGGCGCGGCGATCACGTGTTCCATCTTCATGGCCTCCAGCACGAGCAGGGGCTGACCCTTGCGGACGGCTTCGCCCGCGGCGGTCTTGACGACGGTGACGGTGCCGGGCATCGGGGCGGTCAGGGCGCCGTGGTGGGCGGCGGCCCCGGCGGCGCTCTCGACGGCCGGGTCGTAGGTGTGCAACGGCCAGGCGTCGCCCTCGATTCCGAGCCAGGTCACCGGGCCGGCGGTGCCGGGGGCGGGGTCGGCGGCCAGCGCGAAGGTGGTCTGCAGGCCGTCGACGGTCAGGTGCAGCCGGTCGCCGGCGAGGGTGGCGCGGGCGCGGTGAACCGGCCCGGAATCGAGCCGGAGTTCCACCTCACGGGTGAATTCGCCGGGAATGTCGGTGGGGTCGGCTACGTTGCCCGGAGTGATCGACCGGATGCGCACCGAGACCGTCTCCTGGCCGGGGGTGCGGAGTCGGTGGGTGGTCCAGGCGGGGGTGCCGCCCAGGCGCCAGCCGGAGGGGAGGGAGAACGGGTCGGTCCAGCCCCCGGGGTCGGCGGCCGGGGTGAGTTCCAGGTGCCGCGCCAGCGCGGCCGCGTAGTAGAGGAGGTGGGCAGGTGACGGTGGTTCGGTCGCCGTGGGGTCCGTCCCGTTCACGGGGCGGGCGGAGTCCGTGGCCCCAGCCGTGGCGACCGCGTTCGACGGGGAGTACGGCGAGGCGAGCAGGGTCGGCTGCTGCCGCGCCGTCTGTTCCACCAGGCCGGTGTCCAGTCGGCCGGCGACGACCTCGGGGTGGTTGAGCAGTCGGCGCAGGAAGCCCGTGTTGGTCGTGACGCCCAGGATGCGGGTGTCGGCCAACGCGGCGCGGAGCCGGCGCAGCGCGGTCGGGCGGTCGGGCCCGTACGCGATGACCTTGGCGAGCATGGGGTCGTAGGCGCTGGTGACGACGGTCCCGGGGGCGACCCCGGAGTCGACGCGGATGCCCTCGCCCCAGGGTTCCTCCAGGGCGAGGATGCGGCCGCCGGTGGGCAGGAAGTCCCGTTCCGGGTCCTCGGCGCAGATACGGGCCTCGATGGCGTGGCCCAGGAAGGAGATGTCGGACTGGGCGAAGGAGAGCGGTTCGCCGGCGGCGATGCGCAGCTGCCACTCGACCAGGTCGAGTCGGGCTGAGTCCGCGCCGACGGCGACGGCGAGCTCGGTGACGGGGTGTTCCACCTGGAGACGGGTGTTCATCTCCATGAAGAAGAAGTCCCGCACCCCCTCGGCGGCGGAGGCGGGGGCGTCCGGGTCGATGCCGGGGACGATGAACTCCACGGTGCCGGCCCCGGTGTAGCCGCAGGACTGCGCGGCGCGGACGGCCGCGGCGCCCATCGCGGCGCGGGTCTCGGCATTGAGGAGAACGGAGGGAGCCTCTTCGATCAGTTTCTGGTGGCGGCGCTGGAGGCTGCACTCACGCTCGCCGAGGTGGACGGTGGTGCCGTGGGCGTCGGCGAGCACCTGCACCTCGATGTGGCGCGGCCGGTCGATCCAGCGTTCCAGCAGCAGGGTGTCGTCGCCGAAGGCGGTCCGGGCGACACGACGGGCAGCGGCGATCTCGGTGGGCAGGTCGGCGCGGTCCCGCACCAGGCGCATGCCCTTGCCGCCGCCACCGGCGGACGGCTTGAGCAGGACGGGGTAGCCGATCTCGTCGGCGGCGGCGACGAGGTCCTCGTCCGTGGGCGCGGCGGCCTGGCTGCCGGGGACCACCGGGACGCCGGCGGCGCGGACGGCCTCCTTGGCGTTGATCTTGTCGCCCATCAGCTCGACCGCGCCGGGCGGCGGTCCGATGAAGGCGAGACCCGCGTCGGCGCAGGCGCGGGCGAAGCCGGGGTTCTCTGCGAGGAAGCCGTAGCCGGGGTGGACGGCCTGGGCGCCGGTGCGGCGGGCGGCGGCGAGGATCTGGTCGGTCCGCAGGTAGGTCTCGGCCGCCGAACTGTCGCTGCGGTCGGGCGGGCCGAGCCGGACCGCGACGTCGGCCTCGCGGACGTGCGGTGCGTCGGCGTCCGCGTCGCTGAACACGGCGACCGAGCGGACGCCGAGCCGCCGCAGGGTGCGGATCACCCGCAGGGCGATCTCGCCGCGGTTGGCGACCAGAACTGTGTCGAACATGGGAGGCGTTCCT
>NZ_JAFLNG010000371.1 GCF_017427025.1 Streptomyces sp. FH025 | reverse complement strand
TGGGGGTGCGGCGCAAACGCGGAACCGTCCGCCCGAAGTGCGGGGACCCGCGTCGCTCACCGGAGCCGGCGTCTCCCACCGGAGCCCGTGCCGCAGAGCAGAGCACCGCGCCGCAGCCCCGCGGATCGCAGCACAGTCAAGGAAGTGATCTCGATGTCGTTCGCAGCCCCCAACCCCACCGGCCGCCCCGTCGCCGTCGTCGGAGCCGGCACCCTCGGGCGTCGCATCGCCCTGATGTTCGCCACCGACGGCGGCGAGGTGCGGATCTACGACCCCTCGGCCGAGCAGCTGGCCGCCGCCCGCGACTACGTCGGGGAGCACCTGCCCGCCGTCGCCGCGAAGGTCCCCGAGGGCCGGCCGGGCACGGTCGCCGTCACCGGCGACCTCGCCGAGGCGCTGCGGGGCGCCTGGCTGGTGATCGAGGCGGTGCCCGAGCGCCCGGAGCTCAAGCAGCGGGTCTTCGCCGACCTCGACCGGTACGCCGACGAGGACGCGATCCTGGGCAGCAACTCCTCGTCCTACCCGACCAGCCGCTTCGTCGACTTCGTGCGCGAGCCCGAGCGGCTGGTCAACATCCACTTCTACATGCCGCCCACCCAGAACGCCGTGGACGTGATGTCCAGCGGCCGCACCGACCGGGCCGTCATCGACCTGCTGCTGGCCGAACTGCCGCGCCACGGGCTGTTCCCGTTCGAGGCTCGCAAGGAGAGCACCGGCTTCATCTTCAACCGCATCTGGGCGGCCATCAAGCGCGAGTCGCTGGCCGTGGTCGCCGAGGGCGTCGCCACCGCCGAGGAGGTGGACGCCATGTGGTCCGTCAACACCGGCCTGCGCGGCGGCCCGTTCCGCGCGATGGACCAGGTCGGCCTGGACGTCGTGCTGGACATCGAGGAGCACTACGCCGCCGAGCGCCCCGGCCTGCCCGCCGGCCCCCGCACCCTGCTGCGGGAGTACGTGGACGACGGCCGCCTGGGCGTCAAGACCGGGCGCGGCTTCTACGACTACGGCCCCGCGGCCGGCGCCACCGCCGCCTGAGCACGTACGGCGCCCCGGCCCGCCCGTAGACTGGGCCGGGGCCGACCGGCGGCACCGCCGAGCGAAGAACGAGAGCCGAGGACCGCAGTTCGTGCCCAAGTCACCCACGAAGCGGCGCCCGCTGACCGTCGCCGCCCTGAACGACAGCGCCCTCGCCCTGTTCCTCGAACACGGCTTCCACGCCACCTCGATCCGCGACATCGTCGCCCGCGCCGGCCTGACCCGGGGCGCGTTCTACTCCAACTACCAGGACAAGGAACAGCTGTTCCTCGCCCTCTACGACCAGCAGATCGACAAACTGCTCGACGACCTGGGTGCCGCCCTCCGCGACGTCGGCCCGGGCGGGGACCTGCCGTCCCGGCTGCTGCGCGAACTGGCCGGCCGCCGCCGGGAGGACGAGGGCTGGTTCCTGCTCTCCATGGAGTTCACCCTGCACGCCGCCCGCCACCCGGAAGTCGCCCGCGGCCTCGCCGAACACGAGGCCCGGCTGATCGACGGGCTGGTGGAACTGATCGAGCGGATGTCGGACCAGGACCCGCAGATCCGCCCGCGCGACCTCGCCCGCCTGCTGGTCATCCTGCACGAGGGCGCCACCGCGATGCGCCTCACCGAGGAGGCCCGCGGCGAACTCGCCGAGTTCCCGGAGGACCTGCTGCACCGCGTCGTCGACGGGCTGTTCCACCCAGCCGACCGCTGAGCCGCGCCCGCACCCGGGCCCCGTCGTTCCGCACCACGGCCCGGGTGCGTACGGTGATCCACACATCCTCGGAAAGGGGCGCGCAGCATGGCGGGCACGGAACACGGCCGGGAAACGGTCCTGACCACCGAGCGGCTGGAGGGGTTCCGCATCGGCCGGGCCGGAGGGCCGCAGGCATGACGGACACGACGCTCAACCTCTGGCGGCAGCCGCTCGACGAGGTACCCGCCGGGGTGTGGGCCCGCACCGACCTGACCGTGCTCATCCTCGCCGAGACCGGGATCGCGGAACTCCCGCCCGGCATCGGCCGGTTGCGGCGGCTGCGCACGCTCGACCTCGGGCACAACCGGCTCGCCGGGGTGCCCGCCGAGCTGGGGGAGCTCACCGGGCTCGGCGACTTCCTCTACCTGCACGACAACGCGCTGACCGAACTGCCCGAGGAGCTCGGACGGCTCACCGCGCTGCGCTACCTCAACATCGGGGAGAACCGGCTCACCGAACTCCCCTCCACCATCGGCGAGATGGCGGGAATGGTCGAGCTGCGGGCCCAGCACAACCGGCTCACCGCGCTGCCGGAGTCGATCGGCGGGCTCGGCGCGCTGCGAGAACTCTGGCTCCGGGGAAACGCGTTGACCGGGCTGCCGCAGTCCTTCGGCCGGCTCGCCGAGCTGCGCGAGCTGGAGCTGCGGGAGAACGCGCTCACCGAGGTGCCCGTCGCGCTGGCCGCGCTCCCGCAGCTGCGCCGCCTGGACCTCCGCGGCAACCGGATCGCCGAACTGCCGGGCTGGCTGGCCGATCCGGCCGCGCTGCCCGCGCTGGAGAAGCTCGACCTGCGGTGGAACGAAGCGCGCCCGCCGGCCGGGCTCCTCGACGCACTGGCCGCGCGCGGGTGCGTCACGCTGTTCTGAGTCGCGCTGTTCTGAGTCGCGCTGTTCTGAAGGGGAGCGGCTGTTGCGGGACGGCCGGAAAAGATCAACACCGCGGCCGCGCACCTGCTACCGTGGAACGCATGAAGCGCGCTGCACTCGCCACGACGACGCCGGAGAGAGTCCCGGCGCGCTGACTGCTGACCTAGTCCGAAGCCCCGGGGCGAGTGCCCCGGGGCTTCGCCGTCTCCGGATCCACTCGCCCGCCGTACCCGAGTGGAGACCACCCTCATGCACGACCACCGCAAGCTCGGCCGTGAACTCGACCTGTTCGACACCGACCCGCTGATGGGCTCCGGCCTGCCGTACTGGCTGCCCGACGGCGCCGCGATCCGGCAAACCCTGGAGGAGTTCGTCCGCGGCCGCGAGCGCCGGGCCGGCTACCGCCACGTCTACTCGCCGGTGCTCGGCAAGCGCGAGCTGTACGAGATCTCCGGGCACTGGGAGCACTACCGCGAGGACATGTTCCTACCCATGGAGCTCGGCTCGGAGGAGATGGTCCTGCGGCCGAGCCTGTGTCCGCACCATGCGCTGATCTTCCGCTCCCGCTCCCACAGCTACCGGGAACTGCCGCTGCGCATGGCCGAGTTGGGCGGCATGTACCGATCCGAGCTGTCCGGCGTCCTCGGCGGGCTGACCAGGGTGCGGGCGATCCAGCTGAACGACGCGCACATCTTCTGCACCCCCGAGCAGGCGGCGGACGAGGCCGTCGCCGCGCTGGAGCTGATCCGCGAGGCGCACCGGGCGCTCGGCATCGTGCCGCTGCGCTACCGGCTCTCGCTGCCGGGGGAAGGAGGCAAGTACGTGGCCGACCCCGCGCTCTGGGAGCGTGCCACCGTACTGCTGCGGGAGGTGCTGGAGCGCTCGGGGGTGCCGTTCGAGGAGGCGGAGGGCGAGGCCGCGTTCTACGGGCCGAAGGTCGACGTGCAGTTCGCCGACGGGGCCGGGCGCGAATTCACCCTCTCCACCGTCCAGATCGACTTCCACCAGCCCGAGCGCTTCGACCTGCACTACATCGGCCCGGACGGCGCCAAGCACCGCCCGGTGATGGTCCACCGCAGCGTGATCGGGAGCATCGAGCGGGTGGTCGCCCACCTGATCGAACTGTACGGCGGGGCGTTCCCGGCCTGGCTCGCTCCGGCCCAGGTGGTGCTGCTGCCGGTGTCCGAGGCCGAACTGCCGCAGGCGGAGCGGCTGCGGCAGCGCTGCCTGGACCTGGGGCTGCGGGCCGAGGTCGCCGGGCCCGAGCACGGCAGCCTCGGCGCCCGGATCCGCGAGGCCCGGCTGGTGCCCTACCAGGCGGTGATCGGGGCGAGGGAGGCGGTGGACGACCGGGTCGCGCTGCGGTTGCGGGACGGCCGCCGACTGGAGCCGATGGCGGCCGAGGAGGCCTGGGCGCGGATCGGCGCGCTGGTGGCCGGGTGCGGAGCCGAGCTGTGGGAGGAGGCGCCCGCGGGGTGAGCCGGCGGCATACGTACGACTAGTCCGACGCACGGTGTGTCGGCGGGGCGGCGGATGGCGGGCGCCCGTCGAATGGGCGCGGCGGCCGGGTCCACGGCCGCCGCCGTCCCCACCCGTTCCGGAGGTACCCATGCGCAGTTCGCGCAGGTTCGTCGTTCCCCTGCTCGCCGGCGGTCTCGGCCTCGCCGGGGTGATGGCCGCCGCCCCGGCCGACTCGGCCGGGCTCCGGCCGTTGCCCGGGCCGGGGGTGCAGTACTGCGCCGCCGTGCTCGGGCACCTGCCCGGCGCCGACGGCGCCTCGCTCATGCACGGCCGGGCGTGCGCGCCGGCCTCCTGGGCCGATGCGCTCGGCCGGTCCGACGCGCGCGTCCGGGCCGACGGTGGCACCCGCAGCTGAGGTCCGGTGGTGCGGTTGAGTGCCGGGGGCCACCCGCTGACCCCCGGGCGCTCAGTAGGACTGAAGCTCGATGAGGTGACCCTCCGGATCGCGCAGATGGGCGTTGCGCAGGCCGGGGCCCCACTCCGGGCGGTCGGTCGCGGGGGAGACCGGGGTGCCGCCGTGGCTCAGACAGAGGGCGAGGGCCCCGTCCACGTCGTCCACCCGGAAGACCAGCATCGCCGCGTCCTGCGCTGGCCCGGCGGGGCGGGCGGGCAGGTCGGAGGTGCCGAGGGCGGCGGCCATCGCGGAGCGGTCGTAGAGCACCAGGACGGCCTGATCGGCCACGTCCCAGTTGGCGTACGGGCCCTCGGGCGTGCCCTTGACCAGGACGGCGCCGGTGAGTGCGGGGAGGACCTCGCGGTAGAAGCCGAAGCACTGGGCGAAGCGGGTGACGAGCAGGCGGGGGTACAGGGCGTCCACGGTCGAACTCCTGGGCTCGGGAACCGTCGGGCTGGTTCGTGGGTCGGAGCTGGTTCGTGGGTCAGAACCCACTATAGGGACGGACCCTAGACTGTCGCCATGGCCTCCGGAACCCCGCTCCCCGGTCGCGCGCTGCCGCCGACCCTGCTGGACCTCAGCACGTTCCTGCTCGCCCGGATCGGCCGGTCCGCGCGCGGGCGGCTCGCCGATCGGCTGGCCGAACGCGATCTGCGGCTCTGGGACCTGGCGGTGCTGGCCGCACTCGCCGACTTCGGTCCACAGGTGCAGCGGGACCTGGTGGAGCGGCTGGGCATCGACCCGAGCGACCTCGCGAAGGTGGCCGACCGGCTCGGCGGCGCCGGGTACGTCGAACGCACCCGGGACCAGACGGACCGGCGCCGGGTCTCGGTGGCGGTCACCCCGGCCGGCCGGGCGCTGCTGGCCGAACTGGAGGCGCAGGCACGGGCGGTGCAGGACGAGGTGCTGGCCGCGCTGGACGACGGGGAGCGGCGGGTGCTGCACGAGTTGCTGCTGCGGGTGCACCGGGGGATGCCGGAGCCGCGCGGCGCCGTGTGAACCCGGGCGCGCTCTCAGACGGTGATCGGCCCGGGGCGCCTGGCGCCCGCGAACTCGCCCGCCCAGCGCGGGATTTCGAGTACGTTCTCGACCCGGGCGACCAGGGTGCCGGTCCGTTCGGCGTGGATCATCGCGCCGTCGCCCGCGTAGACGCCGACGTGGTGCAGGGGCGCGTCCGGGCGGGAGAAGAACAGCAGGTCGCCGGGGGCGAGGGCGTCGCGCTCGACCGGTGCGCCGCGGTGGAACTGGGCGCCGGTGTAGTGCCCCAGCTCGACGGTGCCGTGGCTGGCCCGGTACCAGCAGTAGAGGGACAGGCCGCTGCAGTCGTAACCGACCGTGCTCTCGCCCAGGCACACGCCGTTGAGGTAGCCGTTCTGGTCGTCGCAGAAGCCGAGGCTCGGGCCCAGCCGGTCGCCGCCGCCCCAGGCGTACGGGACGCCGATCTGCGCCGCGGCCACGGCGGCGACCCGGCGGCCGAGCGCGGAGGAGGGGAACGAGGCCGGCGCGGCGTGGGTGGACTGGGCCGCGGAGGTGAGGGTCGGGGCGAGGCCTGCGCCGAGGGCGAGGCCGAGCACACGGCGACGGCCGACTCCGGAGGCCTGGTAGCGGCCGGGCGGTTGGGACTCCATCGGGCGACTCCCCGGGGCTGTTGAGGTGCGCGTGCCCGCCGCGCCGCCGGAGTGGGCCGGAGTGGGCGGGCACGGCGGCGTGGGTACGGGACGGCATCAGGATCGTGGTTCCGCGAGCCCGTCCGCCATCACCCGCAACGGTGAATCGCGGCGGCACCGGCCTTGCTGCGAGCGGGTGTTCACCCGAAATTGGTTTGACGGTCGTTCGTGAGGGGCCAACGATGAGCGCGAACGTTCGGCTACGACCCTAGGGGGCCTCATGAGCAGTGCCGTCAAGCTGATCCGGAACACCCGACCGACCCGGGCCGTCGACTACGCCTGCGCGGTGGTGGTCGACGCCCCGGCCCGATCGCTCCGGTTCGCCGGAGCCGTGCCGCCCTGAGAGCCGGGCTCCGGCCGCAGGAGCAAGCGGAATGGACGAAACCGATCGTTCGGTATTGCCGGGATGGTCAGTCGACGGGGCATTTGGATCCATCGCCGGTGCGGGCAGGCGGTTGCCCTTCAGAGCCCCCTCGGTGGCCCTCCAATCGCCCTCCGATCGCCCACCCGCCGCCCTTCCGTTCGGCCACCTCCGGAACCTGACGGAGCGTCGGGAGGGAAATGGGGCAGGTGGGGGAGAAGGAAGGGATGAAGCGATTCCGTGTCATCGTCTTGTCGCCCTCGGGCGGCCCGCAGCTAAGATACGGGGTGTTTGGTTTTGTTTGTCCGGAGCTCAGGGCGGGGTGGTTGCGGTGGTGCGGCAGGAACGGGCGATCCGGACTCGACGGCTGATCCTGGAGGCCGCGGCGTCGGTCTTCGACGAGTTCGGGTACGAGGGCGCGACCATCGGTGAGGTGGTCTCCCGGGCCGGCGTGACGCGTGGCGCGGTGTATTTCCATTTCGCCTCGAAGCGGGATCTCGCACAAGGTGTCGTGGAGGCGCAGTTCACCCAGGACGGGGTTCCGGAACGCGCGTGCAAACTCCAGGAGTTCGTGGACACGGGGATGGTGGTCGCCCATCTGATGCCGCGTGACCCGCTGCTGAGCGCCGGCGCCCGGCTCTCCCTCGGCCAGGACGTTTTCGACGACCTCGGCGGCGGCGCCATCCCGGGGTGGATCAACCGCATGGAGGCGCTGCTGGTGGCGGCCGGCGAGCGCGGCGAGCTGCTGCCGCACGTCGTCCCGGCCGACACGGCGTGGCTGGTCACCGCCGCCTGGACGGGTGTGCAGATCCAGTCGCAGAAGCTCTCCGGCCGGGCCGACCTGGAGCAGCGGGTGTCCGGGCTGTTCCAGCACCTGATGCCGAGCGTCGCGGTGCCCGGTGTGCTGGGCTCGCTGCGGATGGGGCCGGACCGCGGCGGCCAGGTGGTCGCCGAGGTCGCGGCGGCCCGTGCGGCGGCGGAGGGCGGCCGGGAGCCGGCGGCAGCGGCGCGGGCCGAGGTCGGCGCGGTGGCGAACGGCGTCGGCGTGGGCTGACCGGTC
>NZ_JAFLNG010000370.1 GCF_017427025.1 Streptomyces sp. FH025 | reverse complement strand
GAGCTGATCCGGGCCAGCCTCGCCGTGGTCGAGCCGGTCGCCGACCGGGCCACCGCGCACTTCTACGCACTGCTCTTCCTGCACCACCCCGAGCTGCGCTCGCTGTTCCCGGCCGCCATGGACGTCCAGCGCGACCGCCTGTTCCGCGCCCTGCTGGCCGCCGTCCACGGCGTCGACGACCCGGCGGCCCTGCGTACCCGGCTGGGCGCGCTCGGTCGAGGCCACCGCCGCTACGGCGTCCTGACCGGGCACTACGCCCAGGTGGGGGAGTGCCTGCTGGGGGCCCTGGCCCGGTACGCGGGCGGCCGCTGGGACGCGGCGACGGAGCTGGCCTGGCGCCGGGCCTACCGGCTGGTCTCCACCCTCATGATCGAGGCCGCCGAGGAGGCCGCCCGTACCTCGCCGCCCTGGTGGCAGGGCGAGGTGGTCCGGCACGAGCGCCGCACTCCGGACGTCGCGGTGATCACCGTCCGCCCGGACCAGGCGTACCCGTTCCGGGCCGGCCAGTACTGCGGCCTGGAGACGCCCTGGTGGCCACGGGTCTGGCGGCACTACTCCTTCGCCTCCGCGCCCCGCCCGGACGGGCTGCTGACCTTCCACGTCAAGGCCGTCCAGGCGGGCTGGGTGAGCAACGCGCTGGTCCACCGGGCCGCCCCCGGGGACGTGCTGCGGCTGGGCCCGGCGGCCGGCACCATGACCGTCGACCACACCGCCGGGGCCGACCTGCTCTGCCTGGCCGGCGGTACCGGGATCGCGCCGGTGCGCGCCCTGGTCGAGGAGGCGGCCGCGTACGGCGTGCCGGGCCGCCGCGTCGAGGTGTTCTACGGGGCCCGCCGCGCCGCCGAGTTGTACGCGCTGGACGGCCCGGACGGGCTGCGCGAGCTGGTCGGCCGCCACCCCTGGCTGACGGTGCGGCCGGTGCTGTCCGGCACCGGCCCGGCCGGCGACGCGCTGACCGGCGAACTGCCCGAGGTGGTGGGCCGGTTCGGCCCCTGGGCGGGTCGGGAGGCGGTGCTCAGCGGCCCGCCCGCGATGGTGCGCCGAGGCGTCGGCGTGCTGCTGCGCTCGGGCGTGCCGGCCGAGCGGATCCGGCACGACCTGGTCGGCGAACCGGCGGCGGGCTGAGCCGTCGGGGATGCTCCTGTGGACGTCAGCCGAGGTCGGGCGCGAGGAGCGCGCGGATGCCTTCGATGTTGGCCGCCAGGTACGCCCGCAGCCGGGGCGGGACGACGTTCACCGAGGTCACGCCCTCGCGGGTGAACGGCAGCCGGACCACCTCGTACTCGCCGTTCGGGTCCGACACCTCGGGCCCGTGCCGCCGGGTGAGGTCCATCGAGGCCAGTCGGCAGACGAAGAAGTGCTGCACCTTGAGCCCGTGCGGGTGGAGCAGCGTGCCGTCGTCGTGGTGGGTGTGGCTGATGGTGTCGACGAAGGCGGGAACCACGTCCACGATCTTGCCGCCGAGTTCCTCGTCCACCTCGCGGTGCAGGGCCTCGACCACCGTGCGGTCGCCGTGCTCGACCCCGCCGCCGGGGGTGATCCAGTACGGGTGCGGCGATCCCGGCCGGACCCGCCGGATCAGCACGATCGAGGCCGGGCCGTACGGGTCGTTCGGGTCCAGCTCCAGCAGGATCGCCCGGGCGGTGCGCTTCACGACCGGGCGCGGTGGCGGGGTTCGGTTGTCGGGGCCCATGGCGACCTCCGGGGCTGGAGCGTTGTGCGGAAGTCTCCCGCACCGGGCGCGGCCCGAAACGCCGACCCGGTCGGGTGCGTCCGTTCGGGGGCCCGTTGTGCTCCAATACTCAACCATCGGGCAAATCGGAGCTTCCCCTCCGCTTGTCCATTCCGGGCATGGATGGGCAGGGACCGGACGAGGGCCGGTGCGAGGGATTCGGGCTTGGGGGCTGGGTGCGCCATGGATCAGATAGCGGAACCGTCCGAGAACACGGTGACGAGCACGGCGACGAGCAGAGCGGCGAACACGGCGACGAGCAGAGCGGCGAGCACGGCGACGAGCTCGGCGGTGCCGAGGGCCACGACGGCGGTGCCGAGGAAGACGACGGCGTCGAGGAGCGCCGCCGCCCGGGCCAGGGCGGGTCGCGAGCCCACCCTGATCGGCTCCGTCCAGCGGGCCCTGCGGCTGCTGGAGGCGGTCGGCGGCTTCCGTCAGGGAGCGACCGCCAAGCAACTGGCCCGCGCCGCCGGGCTGCCGCTGGGCACCGCCTACCACCTGCTGCGCACCCTCACCCACGAGGGCTACCTCCGCCGGGCCGACGGCCGGTTCTTCTACGGGGAGTCGGCGGCCGGGTTCGGCCGGTCCGACGACCGGCGGTGCGAGCGGCAGGGCCTGCGGGAGCGGATGGGGTGCCTGCGGGACGAACTCGGTGCCGCCGTCTACTTCGCGCGCTACCGGGACGGCGAGGTCCAGCTGGTGGACGTCGCCGAGGACCCGTCACGTCCCGCCGTCGAGCCCTGGGCGGACTTCCGGGCCACCGCCCACGCCCACGCGATCGGCCAGTGCCTGCTCGGCCAACTGCCCGAGGAGGAGCGCCGCGACCACCTGGCCCGGCACCCTCCGGTCGGGCTCACCCCGTCCACCCTCACCGAGGAGGCCGTCGTGCTGCGTCGACTCGCCTCGCTGCGGCCCACCATGCCGGTGCTGGAGCGTCAGGAATACGCGCTCGGAACGGTTTGCGCGGCCGTCCCCATCACCATCGGCCCGCTGGTGGCCACCATGGCCCTCTCGCTCCCCGTCGCCGAGGCCGACCGGCTGGACGCCGTGGCCCGTCAACTGCGGTGCAGCGTAGGGGCGATGGGCCCGTCGTTCGTATTCTGAGGTTTTTCGTTCATGGCCTGAAGCATCTCGATCAATCCCGGACGCCCCTTGTGCCACATGGGTTCTCTCTCGTTCACCATTTGAAAAAGCACACCTTGTCCACTACATCCCCAAACGTGGACGATGAGGATCGAACGTGGATTGCTTGCATAAAACCGTCGAAAACATGTCCGGCCGCCGACGGGACCCTCAGCACACCGTTGGCCGGGCAGAAGAGAGGTACTGGCGCCATGCAGCACAGCACAGTCCAGGGGCACCTGGTGATGAACCTCGTGGTCTCGCCCGAGCTGTCCTTCAGCATCGTGGTGGACCTGGCGTACGAGCCGGGTGACCCGTACGCGGTCCGGTTCACCTTCCACCTGCCCGGTGACGCCCCGGTCACCTGGGTCTTCGCGCGCGAACTGCTGCTCGACGGCCTGAGCGGGCCGGCCGGCGAGGGCGACGTGCACATCCACCCGGTCGGCGGGGAGCTCTCCGAGGTCTGCATCAACCTGCACTCCCCCAACGGCGACGCGCTGCTGCGCTCCCCGGCGACGCCGCTGATCGCCTTCCTGGCCCGCACCGACCGGCTGGTGCCGATGGGTCAGGAGCTCACCGGACGGGAACTCGACGCCCAACTCGCTGACATCCTCAGCGAGAACGCGGGGTGAGCGGAGCAGAGGCCGCTGCCGCCGAAGGCGGGGACGACGGAACGACGAAGGGGCCCGTACCCGGTGGACCAACCGGGCGCGGGCCCCTTTCGTGTGCGCGCACGAAGGCCGTCAGTCGTCGTCCAGAGCCAGGTGCAGGCCCCAGGAGACCAGACTGATGATCAGTGAACCGACCAGCGCCGAACCGAAGTTGACGACATGGAAGTCCAACTGGAGCTTGGTGGACGCCCAGGAGGTCAGCATCAGCATCAGGGCGTTGATCACGAAGGTGATCAGGCCCAGCGTGAGGATGAACAACGGGAGCGAGAACAGCTTCACCACCGGCTTGATCAGCCAGTTGATGAGGCCGAACACCACCGCGACGCCGAGCACCGTCAGCGTCTTGTGCTGCCAGTCGGCCTTGCCCTGGGCGAGTTGGATGCCGCTGACGATCCAGGCGGCGACCCAGATGGCCGCCGCGTTGATCAGTGTCTTGATGACGAAACCCTTCATGCCGACCAAGCCTGGCAGGCGTCCGGCCCCGGGGGAAGCTCCCCCCGGCTGGGTTGGTGTTGAATGCCACTGGTCCCGGAGGCGGACGGACGAGGGAGGACGTCAGCGGTGAAGCTGTTCCGGCTGGACGAACTGGACGCCGAGCGGGCGGACCACGACGGCGCGTACCTGCGCTTCCTGCGCGAACCGCGGATGTCCGCCGGGCTGTACGCGCTCTCCCCGGGCGACACCGACCCGCAGGACGCGCACGACCAGGACGAGCTCTACCAGGTGATCAGCGGCCGCGCCGAGTTGACCGTCGGCGCCGAGACCGCGACCGTCGGGCGCGGCACCGTGGTGTACGTCCCGGCCGGCACCCCGCACCGGTTCCACCACGTCACCGAGGAACTGCGGGTGCTGGTGGTGTTCTCCCCTCCGGAGGGCTGACCGTTCGGGGGCGACCGCTTAAGGTCGCGTCATGAGCACCAAGACCCTGACCGAGGAGCTCTGGGCGTCGATCGAGCCGATCTACGCCGAGATCCTCGCGCACCCCTTCATCGGCGGCCTCACCGACGGCACCCTGCCCCGCACGGCCTTCCGCCACTTCGTCGTCCAGGACTCGCACTACCTGCGCGACTACGCCCGCGCGCTCGCCGTCTGCGCCGCCAAGGCGCCCGGCGAGGAGGACGTCCGGGCCTTCGCCGACGACGCGGTCGGCGCGCTGGCAGCCGAACAGGGCATGCACGCCGAGTTCCTGACCGCCTTCGGCGGCAGCGCCGAGCAGGCCGCCGCCGAGCCGGTGCTGCCCACCACCCGGGCCTACACCAGCTACCTGCTGGCCACCGTCTACGGCGGCTCCTTCGCCGAGGCGCTCGGCGCCGTGCTGCCCTGCTACTGGATCTACGCCCGGGTCGGCGAGGCGCTGCTCGCCCAGGGCTCCCCCAACCCGCTGTACGCCAAGTGGATCGGCACCTACGGCGACGAGGCGTTCCAGTCCGTGGTGCGCCGGGTGCTGGCGCTCACCGACCGACTCGGCGAGGAGCTCTCCGCGGCCGAACGCCGCAGGGTGGTGGAGCACTTCACGACCACCTCGCGCTACGAGTGGATGTTCTGGGACGCCGCCTGGCGGGGCGAGACCTGGCCGGTCTGAGGCGTACCCCCGCCGGTTCTCGGGGGTCGTCCCGGGGGGTCGGCTCGGGGTGATCTCGGGGTTCTCTCCGGGCCGTCGGGCCTCGTTCCGCCGCTTGCGCCACCGTACGATCGAAGTACCGAAAGACAGCAGCGGGATGCGGCACCGGACGGCAGCCGGCCCCGAGGGGAGAAGAGGAACCGACATGGCTGAGCTCTGGAAGTCGCTGCCCTCCTGGGTGCGCAACATCGTCATCCCGGTGCTGGTGCTGGTGCTGGCCTGGAACATCATCGCCTTCGTGTTCGGCGTGGTCGGCGCACTGCTGAGCATCGTGATCAAGCTGCTGGTGGTGGTCGGCATCGCGGCCGCCGTGGTGATCCTCGTGAAGAAGGCCGCCCGGAACTGAGCCCGCTCCGCGGAGCACTCCGCCGAGGCCCGGCACCCCGTCCGCGGGGGCCGGGCCTCGACGCTTTCCGGACCCCGTCCCCGGCGCCGCCATCTGGACCAGCGGCGATCGGCTCGCTACGGTGTTGGGCGTCATGTGCAGGCAACACCGCCTGTGACGCGGGAGCTCGGAGCACCGGGCTGAGAGGGCGCTGACCGGACCGTCGACGGACGGACCGACGGCTGCGTCGACCGCAGGAACCTGACCGGGTAATGCCGGCGTAGGGAGTAGAGGTCCGATGACCACGTTCGAAGCACAGCCGCAGTCTGCCCAGAGCACCCCGAGCAGCACGGGCACCGGCTACCCGACCCCGGCCTGGCGCAAGGCCTACCGCGAGGGGTCCCGTCCCGACCTGCGGGTCCCGTACCGCGAGGTGCGGCTCACCAACGGCCGGTCCGTCCCGCTGTACGACACCTCCGGCCCGTACACCGACGGGGCGTACGAGCCCGACGTGCGGCGCGGCCTGCCCGCCCTGCGCGACCCCTGGATCCGCCAGCGCGGCGACGTCGAGGAGTACGACGGCCGTGAGCCGCGCCCCGAGGACGACGGCATCAAGCACACCTCGCCGCGCGGCGGGAACCTGCGCAACCTGGACGCCGTCTTCCCCGGCCGCCCGCGTCGCCCGCTGCGTGGGCGCGGTGGCGCCGCCGTCACCCAACTCGCCTACGCCAAGCGGGGCGTGGTGACGCCGGAGATGGAGTTCGTGGCGCTGCGCGAGGGCCTGGAGCCGGAGTTCGTGCGGGCCGAGGTGGCCCGCGGCCGGGCCGTCATCCCGGTCAACGTGAACCACCCCGAGGTGGAGCCGGCCGTCATCGGCACCAACTTCCTGGTGAAGATCAACGCCAACATCGGCAACTCGGCCGTCACCTCCTCGATCGAGGAGGAGGTGGAGAAGATGACCTGGGCCACCCGCTGGGGCGCCGACACCGTCATGGACCTCTCCACCGGCCGCAACATCCACACCACCCGCGAGTGGATCCTGCGCAACTCCCCCGTGCCGATCGGCACCGTGCCGCTCTACCAGGCCCTGGAGAAGGTGGACGGCAGGGCCGAGGAGCTGAGCTGGGAGGTCTACCGGGACACCGTCATCGAGCAGTGCGAGCAGGGCGTCGACTACATGACCGTCCACGCCGGTGTGCTGCTGCGGTACGTCCCGCTCACCGCGCGCCGCAAGACCGGCATCGTCTCGCGCGGCGGCTCGATCATGGCGGCCTGGTGCCTGGCGCACCATCAGGAGAACTTCCTCTACACCAACTTCGAGGAGCTCTGCGACATCCTGGCCGCCTACGACGTCACCTTCTCGCTCGGTGACGGCCTGCGGCCGGGCTCGATCGCGGACGCCAACGACGAGGCGCAGTTCGCCGAGCTCCGGACCCTCGGCGAGCTGGGCCGGATCGCCCGCGAGCGGGACGTCCAGGTGATGATCGAGGGCCCGGGCCACGTCCCGATGCACAAGATCAAGGAGAACATGGATCTCCAGAAGGAGATCTGCGACGAGGCGCCGTTCTACACCCTCGGCCCGCTCACCACCGACGTCGCCCCCGGCTACGACCACATCACCTCCGGCATCGGCGCCGCGATGATCGCCTGGTGGGGCACCGCGATGCTCTGCTACGTCACCCCCAAGGAGCACCTGGGCCTGCCCAACCGGGACGACGTCAAGACCGGCGTGATCACCTACAAGATCGCCGCCCACGCCGCCGACCTGGCCAAGGGCCACCCCGGCGCCCAGGCCTGGGACGACGCCCTCTCCGACGCCCGCTTCGAGTTCCGCTGGGAGGACCAGTTCAACCTGGCCCTCGACCCGGAGACCGCCCGCGAGTTCCACGACGAGACCCTCCCCGCCGAACCCGCCAAGACGGCCCACTTCTGTTCGATGTGCGGCCCGAAGTTCTGCTCGATGAAGATCTCCCAGAAGATCCGCGACGAGCACGGCGAAGGCTCCACCGCCGTGAACACCGAGTTCGACGCCGAGGCCCTGGCCGGCATGGCCGAGAAGTCCGCCGAATTCGCCGCCCAGGGCAACCGGGTCTACCTCCCCCTGACCGACTGACGCCGCGACCGGACCGCAAGGGCGGCCGTACCGGGGCGACGGATGCTCCCGGTACGGCCGCCTATCGTGCGCTCGG
>NZ_JAFLNG010000037.1 GCF_017427025.1 Streptomyces sp. FH025 | reverse complement strand
AGCCCGCAGAGTCACCGGCATGGAGAGCGAGCTGCACAGCATCGGCGAACTGGCCCGCGCCAGCGGCCTGGGCGTCGGCACCCTGCGCTACTACGACGGCGCCGAGGTGCTCACCCCCGCCTGGGTCGACCCGCAAACCGGCTACCGCTGGTACCGGCCCGCCCAACTCGCCGACGCCCGGCTGCTGGCCCGGCTGCGCCGGGTCGGCCTGCCGCTGGCCGACATCCGCGCCGTGCTCGCCGCCGCCCCCGGCAGCGGCGAGGCCCGGCGGATCCTCGACGCGCACCTGCGCCGCCTGGAGGACGGCCTGGCCGACGCCCGCCGCGAGCTCTCCCTGATCCGCACGATGATCGAGCAGAGGGAGCAGCCGATGACCACCACCCCCGCCGAACTCCGCCTCACCCTCCCCGCCGACGGCCTGGCCGCCGCCCTGGACGCGGTCCGCTTCGCGGTCGGCGAGGACCCGGAACTGCCCTCCCTCGCCGGGGTGCTGTTCGAACCGGACGGCCCGGTGCTGCGCCTGGTCGCCACCGACCGCTACCGGATGGCCCTCGCCGAGGTGCCCGCCAGCGGCGCGCCGGAGCAGCCGGCGGCCGACACGATCGTCCCGACCGCGCTGGTGGACGCCCTGCGCGCGCTGCTCTCCGGCGGCCCGGCCGAAGCGGTGCTCACCCTGGGCGGAGGCACGTTCCGCGCTGAGACCGGCGGACACCGGATCGAGGGCGCCGCACTGGACTTCGACTACCCCGACCACCGCGCCGCCACCCGGCTCGACCCCCGGCATCGGATCACCCTGACCGCCGCCGAACTGCGCGCCGCCGTCGAGACCGGCGCCACCCGCACCCTGCCCTCCGGCCCGCAGGGCGCCGACTGCCAGGTCACCGTCCTGACCCTCACCGCGGACGGCCGCCTCGTCGTCGCCGACGACCTCGCCCCCGAGGACTTCCGGGTCGCCGTCAACCGCGACTACCTCCTCGACGCCCTCGGCGCCGGCCGGTCCGGACAGCTCCTGCTCGAACTCGGCGGCCCGATCGCCCCGCTCGCCATCCGCACCCCCGACCGCGCGGGCACCTTCTCCGTCCTCATGCCCATCCGCCTCCCCGACGCCGCGTAGTACCTCACTCCTGAACCTGCGCCCCGCCCGTGCTGCGATCGGAGCGCCGACCGACAGACGTACGTCCGAGTAAGACGCACGTCTGAGTAAGACGTACGTCCAAACAAGACGGACGTCCGAGCAAGACGGACGTCCAAGCAAGACGAACGTCCGAGCAAAAAGCCCAGTACGGCCACCGCCCGGTCTGGAAGGATCGTCCGCATGAGCACCGTTCCCGGTCCCGCGTACGAACTCCAGGTCCCTGCTCCGGGCGGTGGCCGGCTCTGGACCGAGCGCCGCGGCACCGGCAGCCCCGTGGTGCTGCTGCACGGCTCCGGCATGGACTCCCGGCTCTGGGACGCCGTCGCTCCGGAGCTGTCCCGCCACCACGAGGTGATCCGCTACGACGCTCGCGGCCTCGGCCGCTCCGCGCCGCCGGACCGCACTTTCGACGACCTGGAGGACCTGCGCGCCGTGCTGGACCACCTCGGCCTGCACCGCGCCGCGCTGGTCGGCCTGAGCATGGGCGGGGAGACCGCGTTGGACTTCGCCCTCGCCCACCCGGAGCGGGTCGACGCCCTGGCCCTGGTCGGCGCCTCCGTCAGCGGCCACGACTGGCCGCCCTCCCCGGAGACCTCCGCCTACGCCGAGGCCCGCCGCCGGGGCGACGCGGCGGCGCTGGCCGAGTTGGAGCTGTCCGTCTGGGCCGTGATGGGCGGTTCCGCGCCCGGGGGAGAGCTGATCCGGGCGATGGTGGAGCAGAACGCGGCCCGCCGGATCACCAGCGAGCGACACCTCGCGGGCGCGCCGGTCCGGGACGCCGAGTCGAGGCTCGCCCGGGTCACCGCCCCCACCCTGGTCGTGCACGGCGATCGCGACCACCCGGAGATCGCCGCGATCGCCGAGCGCCTCGCCGCCGACATCCCCGGCGCCCACGCCCACCGCCTCCCGAACGCCGACCACTACCTCCCCCTGCGCACCCCCGAACGGCTCACCGAACTGCTGCTGGCTCATCTGGCGGCCCACCTGGGCTGATCCGCCTGCCACGCGGGCGCCGTGTTTGCAACCGCTAGCATCTCGCTTGCAAATGCAAGCAGGGTGTTGCAGGCTGTTCACATGGCCTCACTGAACGTCGGCTCGCTGGGCGAGTACATCCGGGAGCAGCGGCGCAACGCGCAGTACTCGCTGCGCCAGTTGGCTGAGGCCGCCGGCGTGTCCAACCCCTACCTCAGCCAGATCGAGCGAGGGTTGCGCAAGCCGAGCGCGGAGATCCTGCAGCAGATCGCGAAGGCGCTGCGGATCTCGGCGGAGACGCTGTACGTCCAGGCCGGGATCCTGGAGGAGCGGCGGGGTGAGGGCCTGGAGTTGAGGGCCTCGATCCTGGCCGATCCGCTGATCAACGAGCAGCAGAAGCAGGCGCTGCTCGCGGTCTACGACGCCTTCCTCAAGGAGAACGCCGCTTCGGCCTCCGGTCCGACGACCGACGGCGCAGCCACCCAGAACATCCACCGGGAGGACCGGTAACCATGCCCATCACCGACGAGATCAAGAAGACCCTCACCGACCCGACCCCGCTGTACGCCCTGGCCGGCGCCGGGGACCTCGCCTACGAGAAGCTGCGCGAGGTGCCGGGCAGGGTCGAGGCGCTGGCGGCGGACCGCAAGGGCGCGCAGGAGAAGGCCACCGCGCGGCTGCACGAGGCGCAGACGCTGCTGGCCGGGGCTCCGGCCAAGGTCACCGAGGCCGTGACCACCATCCCCACCGACCTGAAGGCCCTGCAGGAGCGGGCCCAGGGCTTCGCCCTGCAGCAGGTGGCCCGCGCGGTCGAGCTGGCCGTGAAGGCCAAGGAGACCTACGACGAGCTGGCCGAGCGCGGCAAGGTCGTGGTGGACAAGGCCCGCCCGCAGGACTGGACCAGTGAGCCGGCCGTCGAGTCGTCCGACGCCGAGCCGGTCGACGCCGAGCCGGTCGACGCCGAGCCGGTCGAGGCCGAGCTGGTCGAGGCCGGCGGCTCCGCGCCGGAGTCGAAGAGGTCCGCCCGGGCCCGGAAGAACGGCTCCGACCGCGCGGAGTGACCGCCGGACCGGCCCGGCCGTGGCACCTGGGCACAACCGGTGACGGCGGGACGTTGACACGAGGCGGAGGACCGCCGTGCCAGGATGGGCGGCGGCCGGGCGCGGCAAGCCGAGAGACGTAGGAGAGCGCGATGACCGGAGTGTTCCAGATCCTGGCCTTTTCCTACCTGAACCCGTTCTGGTGGATGGCCGTCGCCATCCTGGGTTACAAGTTCTTCGCGCTGGTCGACGCGGCCACCCGTCGGGAGGACGCCTACCGGGCGGCGGACAAGAAGACCAAGGGGTTCTGGCTGGCCATCCTCGGCATCAGCTTCGGCTGGGACCTGCTGTTCGGGGCCAACTTCCTCGGCAGCATCGGGACCCTGGCCGGCCTGGTCGCCTCGATCGTCTACGTGGTGGACGTCCGCCCCGCGATCCGGGCGCTGACGGGCGGCAGCGGTCGGGGCGGCCGGAGCAACACCGGCCCGTACGGCCCCTGGTAGCTCCGAGGCGCTGGGCGGGATCAGGCAGCACCGCAGCCCGGGACGGGAGTTCACCCGCCCGGGCTGCTTCGTGCGCCGCTCAGCCGAGGATCAGCTGCACCGGGTTGCGTTCCAGCAGCAGCACCGCGACGTCGTCGGTCAGCGCGCCGCCGTTCAGTTCCTCGACCTCGGCGATCGCGCTGTCGACCAGCCGGCCCCGGGTCAGCCCGGCGGACTGGTGGTCGGAGATCAGATCGGCGAGCCCGTCCTGGCCGAGGCGGCGCGAGCCGGCCCCGACCCGGCCCTCGATCAGCCCGTCGGTGTAGAGCAACAGCCGCCAGCCGGGCTGGAGTTCGACCTCGTGGGCGGGCCAGGCGGCCTGCCCGTCGTGGCAGGGCAGCAGGCCGAGCGCGGGCCCGGCGAGGTCGGCGGGCAGGGTGAGCGGGGCGTGGTCGCGGCCGAGCAGCAGCGGCGCCGGGTGCCCGGCGAGGTAGAGCCGGGCCCGCTCGCCGGTGCCGAGCGAGTCGAGGCCGGTGCCGGCGCGGTCGGGCTCGATGACCAGCATGCAGAGCGTCGCGAAGATCTCGTCGCTGCGCCGCTCGTGCTCCAGCACGTGCTGGAGGGTGGTGAGCAGGGCTTCGCCGGTGAGGCCCGCGAAGACCAGGGTGCGCCACGCTATCCGGAGCGCGACGCCGAGCGCGGCCTCGTCCGGGCCGTGGCCGCAGACGTCGCCGATCACGACGTGGACGGTGCCGTCGTCGGTGCGCACGGCGTCGTAGAAGTCTCCGCCGAGCAGGGCGCGTCGGCGGCCGGGGCGGTAGCGGCGGGTGAAGGACAGCCCGGCGCCGTCCAGCAGCGGGGTGGGCAGCAGGTGGCGCTGGAGACGGGCGTTCTCCTGGCCGCGCAGCTCGGCCTCGACCAGGCGGCGCTGGGACTCGTCGGCGCGCTTGCGCTCGACCGCGTAGCGCAGCGCGCGGGCCAGCAGCGGACCGTCCGTCTCGTGCTTGATCAGGAAGTCCTGGGCACCCGCCGCGACGGCGGCCGCGCCGAGCTCGGCCCCGGCGGCGTCGGTGAGCACCACGACCGGGGTGTGCGGGGCCCGGCGGAGCAGTTCGTGCAGGCCCTCCAGGCCGTCCGAGGGGTCGGAGGGGTGAGGCAGGTCCGCCGGGGAGGCCAGGTCGAGCAGCACGCAGCCGAACTCGGTGCCGCGGGAGCGCCCGCGGCGGGAGGCGGAGGAGGGCGGGACCAGCAGCTGGGTGGCCTGGTCGAGGCCGCGGACCCAGTGGATCTCGATCGAGGTGCCGCTGTCGGCGACCGCCGCCTTGATCAGCTGGGCGTCCGAGGCGTCGTCCTCGATGACCAGCAGCCGCAGCGGCGCGGTGCCGCCGTCGGGGGCCTCGACGGCCGACGGGAGGTTGTCGGCCTCGGCCACGTGCGAGGGGTGGCGCGGCCCGTGCCCGGCAACCCGGGCCGCCTGCGACCGGGGGTGGGGTATCGGGGGAGCGGCCGTCGCCGGACCGGTCGTGACCGGGCGCTCGGGGGCATGGCCGACGGGGGCGCCGTCATGGGCGCCCGGCAGGTCCGCGGCACCAGGTGCCCGCCCGTCTCCCGTTGCGGGCATCGGTGGTTCCTCCCTTTCCCTGACTGCGTAACGGCCGACGTCCGTCCGCAGTGCCCGCCTGGCACCGTGCGTCAGGGAACTTCTCGCGACCATAACGTGATCTCCGGGGATTTCTCTGGCCGACCGGCGCCGTTGTGGTTATTGCCACGCCGGTGGCGGTGTGGTGGTTTGACTCGGACGGGAACATCGGACCCCGCCCCGGCGGCTGCCGGGCGGGCCGAGGAAGGGGGTCGACGATGGTGACACGGCTCACCCTGGTCGAGGGTGACATCACGGAACAGCAGGTGGACGCGGTGGTGAACGCCGCCAACACGTCCCTGCTGGGTGGTGGCGGGGTGGACGGCGCGATCCACCGCAAGGGCGGGCCGCAGATCCTGGAGGAATGCCGCCGGCTGCGGGCCTCGCACTGGGGCAAGGGCCTGCCCGTCGGGCGGGCGGTGGCGACCACGGCCGGGCGACTGCCGGCCCGCTGGGTGGTGCACACCGTCGGGCCGGTGTACCGGGCGGAGGAGTACGAGGAACGGGCTGACCTGCTGGCCTCCTGCTATCGCGAGTCGCTGCGCACGGCTGCGGAGTTGGGCGCGCGCACGGTGGCCTTCCCGGCGGTGTCGGCCGGGATCTACGGCTGGCCGCCGGCGGACGCCGCCCGGATCGCGCTCGGCACCGTCGCGCGGGTGCTGGACGGCGGCGACGCGCGGGCGGGCGCGGAGCTGGCGGAGGTGCGGTTCGTGCTGTTCGGGGCGGAGATGTACGGGGTGTTCGAACAGGCCCGGAGGGAGCTGCTCGGGCAGGACGGCTGACGGACGGGAGGATGCGGGCGGAGCGGGCGGAGCTGGGCAGGGTGAGCGCCGAGTGGCGCGTGGTGTCGCCGCTCGGTGACTTCCATCGTGACGTGACGAGGCGTCAACACGCCAGAGATATTCGATAACTCGTTCGAGTGAATGCGCTGCTTCGCTCACCAGCTCCGGAGCGGCGGAGCGAAGGCGCGAGGGAGCTCCGGAGCGAGGGGGTGGGCGCCGGCGCGAGGGAACGCCCGGCGGGCGCGCCCTACGGCGCGAGCGCCGTCCAGGGCACCGTGACTTCGCCCTGCCGCCACCGCCCGCGCGCGTCCACCAGCGGCCAGCTGCCCGCCAGCGCCGTACAGGCCGCCACCCAGCGCTGCCGCGCCCCGAACGCCCCGTACGGCGCGGCGGCCGCCCAGGCCCGGTCGAAGTCGGTCAGGAAGGCGTGCACCGGCCGCCCCGGCACGTTGTGGTGGATCAGCGCCTTCGGCAGCCGTTCGGCCAGGTCGGAGGGCTGCTCCAGGCCGCCCAGCCGGGCCGCGAAGGTCACCGTCCTGGGCCCCTCCGGGCCGAGCGCGACCCAGACGTGCCGCCGCCCGATCTCGTCGCAGGTGCCCTCGACCAGCAGCCCGTCCGGGGCGAGCCGGGCGCACAGCCGCTCCCACACCCCGGCCACCGCCGACTCCTCGTACTGCCGCAGCACGTTGGCCGCCCGGATCAGCTGGGCCGGTGCGCCGCCGTCCAGCGGCACCTCGAAGCCGCCGCGCCGGAAGGTGAGCAGCGGTGGTTCGGCGTACGGCAGCGCGGCCGCGACCCGCTCCGGCTCGATCTCGATCCCGACCACCCGGACGTCCGGCCGCACCGCGCGCAGCCGTCCGGCCAGCTCCACGGCCGTCCAGGGCGCCGCGCCGTAGCCGAGGTCGACCGCCACCGGCGGCCGCCCGGCGGTGCGCAGCGCACGGCCCAGGGTGTGCGCGATCCAGCGGTCCATCCGGCGCAGCCGGTTGGTGTTGGTGGTGCCCCGGGTGACGGTCCCCACCGGCCGTCCGGTGCGCCCGCGGGCGGGCGCGGCGGTGCTGGGATCGAAGGAGGCGGCCATGCCCAGAAGGGTAGTCGGACCGCCGGTGCGGGCCCCTCGGCCGGTCGGTGCCGCCACCCCGGCCAGGGGTCGCGGAGCCGCTCCGGAGCAGGTCGCGGGCCTGCCCGGCCGTCTCGCCCCCCGAACCGGGAATGCCGGACGACCTCCGCGGGGTTGGCACACTGGTGGTGTTGTGTGCCCGGACGGGGCAGCGCACACCGGACATGGGGCGGCCCGTACGCGGACCGCCGAGACGGGCCGCACACGAGGAGGCTTCAGCCAGGTGATCCAGCACCCCGTCCGCTCGGTGCGCCGGGCCCAGTCCGCCGTTCCCGCGCGCGGCCGACTCCAGTCGCTCGTCCCGGCCCGCCGCCGCCCGCGCCGAATAGCCATGCTGAGCGTGCACACCTCACCGCTGCACCAGCCCGGCACCGGGGACGCCGGCGGCATGAACGTCTACATCGTCGAGCTGGCCAAGCGCCTGGCCGACCTCGACATCGAGGTCGAGGTCTTCACCCGGGCGATCTGCTCGGACGACGCGCCGACCGTCGAGCTGGCCCCGGGCGTGCTGGTTCGCCACGTCACCGCCGGGCCGTACGAGGGCCTGCTGAAGGAGGACCTGCCGGCCCAGCTGTGCGCCTTCACCCACGGGGTGCTGCGGACGGAGGCGGGCCACCGCCCCGGCCACTACGACCTGGTGCACTCGCACTACTGGCTCTCCGGGCAGGTCGGCTGGCTGGCCGCGCAGCGCTGGGGGGTGCCGCTGGTGCACACCATGCACACCATGGCGAAGGTCAAGAACGCCGCGCTGGCCGAGGGCGACACGCCCGAGCCCGTGGCTCGGGTGATCGGCGAGACCCAGGTGGTCGAGGCGGCCGACCGGCTGATCGCCAACACCACCGAGGAGGCCGCCGAGCTGGCGCTGCACTACGGCGCCCGGCCGGACCAGCTGGCCGTCGTCCACCCCGGGGTCAACCTGGACGTCTTCCGCCCCGGCGGCCCGCAGAGCGCGGCCGCCGCCCGGGCCCGGCTGGGCCTGCCGCAGGACGCCGCCGTGCTGCTGTTCGCCGGCCGGATCCAGCCGCTGAAGGCGCCGGACGTGCTGCTGCGGGCGGTCGCCGAGCTGCTGGCCCGCCGCCCGCGGCTGCGCGAGCGCCTGGTGGTGCCGGTGGTCGGCGGGCCGTCCGGCACCGGGCTGGCCCGGCCGGAGAGTCTGCACAAGCTCGCCGCCCAGCTGGGCATCGGCGACGTGGTTCGGTTCTGCCCGCCGGTCGGCCAGGCGCAGCTCGCGGACTGGTACCGCGCGGCGACGGCCCTGGTGATGCCCTCGTACAGCGAGTCCTTCGGGCTGGTCGCGCTGGAGGCGCAGGCCTGTGGCACCCCGGTGGTGGCGGCCGCGGTCGGCGGCCTGCCGGTCGCGGTGCGGGACGGCGAGTCCGGCACGCTGGTGCGCGGCCACGACCCGGTGGAGTGGTCGTACGGGCTGGAGGCGTACGTCACCGACCCGGAGCTGGTGGCGCGGCGCGGCGCGGCGGCGGCCCGGCACGCGGCCGCCTTCGGCTGGGACACGGCGGCGGCGACCACTGCCGAGGTGTACGCGGGGTGCCTGGCCCGCCCGTCCGGCCGCCTGGCCGTGACCCGGCGCCGCTGACGGCCGGCCGCGGCGCGGGGCCGGCCGCGGTGCCGACCGACCGTGGTGCCGACCTACCGCGGTGCCGGCCGGGCTGCGCTCCACGGGTACCGACGAGTAACGTCACCCCCATGGCAACCCGCACCAAGGACGAGGCCCTGACCCTCCTGCGCACCGCCCTGGACGAGGCCGGGGCGGCGTGGGAGCCGGCCGCCACCGACCCGTACACTCTGGTGGCGACCCTCCCGGGCACCCGGAAGCTGAGCACCACCTGCGCCCTGCGGGTCGGCGACCACACCCTGTCGGTGAACGCCTTCGTGATCCGCCGCCCGGACGAGAACCACGAGGGCGTCTACCGCTGGCTGCTGGAGCGCAACACCCGGCTGTACGGCGTCGCGTACGCGATCGACGGGCTCGGCGACGTCTACCTGGCCGGCCGCCTGCCGCTGGAGGCGCTCACCCCGCAGACGGTGGACCGGCTGCTCGGGACGGTGCTGGAGAACGCCGACGAGCCGTTCAACACCCTGCTGGAACTCGGTTTCGCCTCGGCGATCCGGCGCGAGTGGGAGTGGCGGACCAAGCGCGGGGAGTCCACCCGCAACCTGGCCGCCTTCGCCCACCTGGCCGCGCCGGACGCCGCGCCGGATGCCGTGCCGGACACCGCCCTGGACGCCGGCTGACGGACGGCTCAGGCGCCAGCCGGGGCCTTCTCGGCCCGCTCCACCTCAGGCGCCCGGACCTCCGTCACGGCGTCCGTACGACGCCCCGCCCCGCCGGTGCGGCGGGCCAGTCCGACGTGCCCGAGCGCCGCGACCGTGCCGCAGAGCCCGCACACCAGCCACAGCACCCCCGGTCCGGAGTGGTCCAGCAGCAGCCCGCCGACCGCCGGTCCGACGAACGAGGCGAGCGACCAGGAGAGCGAGTAGACGCCCTGGTAGCGGCCGCGCGCGTGGGTCGGCGACAGCTCGGCGACCAGGCCCATCATGGTCGGCGCGTTCAGGATCTCGCCGACCGTCCAGACCGCCACCGAGAGCGCGAACAACCAGGCCGAGGAGCCGGCCAGCGCCGCCAGCCCGAAGCCCCAGCCCGCGAACAGGCAGCTGGCGATCAGCAGCCCGGTGCGCGAGCGGCCCTCCATCCAGCGGGTGATCGGGATCTGCAGCACCACGATCAGCAGCCCGTTCAGGCCGATGACCAGTCCGTACTGGGTGGACGTGATGCCCGAGGCACCCATGTCCACGGCCAGCGTGGTGCTGCCCTGCTGGAAGATCAGGGCGAGCAGCAGGTTGAGCCCGACCACCGCCATGAAGGGCGCGTCCCGGAACACCGAGAGCAGACCGATCCGGGGTTCCGCGGCCCCCGTGACCTCCCCGGGCGTGGTCTGCGGCTTGGTCTCCGGGATGCGGATGAAGATCACCACCGCGCAGACCAGGGTGGTCAGCGCGTCCAGCAGGAAGAGCGTGAGGTAGCCGTGGGTGGCGATCAGCCCCGCCACGGTGGCGGAGAGGCCGAAGCCGATGTTGATCGCCCAGTAGTTCAGCGAGTACGCGCGGACCCGGTCCTCGGCCGGGACGATGTCGGCGATGATCGCCGAGGTGGGCGGCCGGGTGGCGTTGTTGCACAGGCCCACGAGGAAGGCCACCACGGCGATCGCCACCTGGCCGTTCGCGAAGCCCAGCACGGCGGTGAACAGCGCGGTGCCGAGCTGTGCGGCGACCAGCGTCGGCCGGCGCCCGATCCGGTCGGCCAGCACGCCGGCACCGAGTGCCGCGATCGCCGAACCGAGGCCGAACAGCGAGGCCACCAGGCCCGCGTAGGAGGCCGAGTACCCCCGGTCCTTGGTCAGGTACAGCGCCAGGAACGTGACCACGAACGCGCCGAGCTTGTTCACCAGCGTGCTCACCCAGAGCCACCAGAACTGCCGGGGCAGCCCGCCCACCGTCTCGCGCACCAGTCTTCGGATCCGGGGGTTGGCGGTCAGGGCGACGAGCATGTGGGGCTCCCGAGGGCAGGCGTCCGCTGAGCGGCACGGGCAGGCCCGGTCAGCCGACGTATGTAAGTGGCAGATGCGCGGAGCACACATTACACAGCGGTCGAGGCGCCCCACCAGGGGTTTTCCGGCCCTCCACTAAGCTGGGGGCCATGGCTGACACGACGTACCGACTCATCCTGCTCCGCCACGGCGAGAGCCAGTGGAACCAGAAGAACCTGTTCACCGGTTGGGTCGACGTCGACCTCAACGAGAAGGGCGAGAAGGAGGCCGCCCGCGGTGGCGAGCTCCTGGCCGCCGAGGGCCTGCTCCCCGACGTGGTGCACACCTCGCTGCTGCGCCGCGCCATCCGTACCTCGCAGATCGCCCTGGACAAGGCCGACCGGCACTGGATCCCGGTCAGCCGCAGCTGGCGCCTGAACGAGCGCCACTACGGCGCGCTGCAGGGCAAGGACAAGGCCCAGACCCTGGCCGAGTTCGGCGAGGAGCAGTTCCAGCTGTGGCGCCGCTCCTACGACACCCCGCCGCCGGTGCTGGCCGACGACGCCGAGTACTCGCAGGCCGGCGACGCGCGCTACGCCGAGATCCCGAGCGAGCTGCGTCCGCGCACCGAGTGCCTGAAGGACGTCGTCGAGCGGATGCTCCCGTACTGGTACGACGCCATCGTCCCGGACCTCGCCGCCGGCCGGACCGTCCTGGTCACCGCCCACGGCAACAGCCTGCGCGCGCTGGTCAAGCACCTCGACGGCATCTCCGACGCGGACATCGCCGGCCTGAACATCCCCACCGGCATCCCGCTCGTCTACGAGCTCGACGCCGACTTCAAGCCGCTCGCCAAGGGCGGCCGCTACCTCGACGCGGAGGCCGCCGCGGCCGCCATCGAGGCCGTCAAGAACCAGGGCAAGAAGTAAGCCCACGGACGGTACGGCCCCGCCTCCCGGTTCGTCCGGGGGCGGGGCCTTCGTGGTTCAACGGGCCTGTGTGGAGGCGGAGTTGGCGGCCCGGGTGGGGGCGTTCCGATAGTGGTTCAGACCATTGACGGTTGGTGGCGGCGGCTCCTACCGTGAGGGCACCGGACTGCCGCAGGCATGCCAAGGGTCCTTCCCCGTTCCCGGCCGCCGCACCCCCACGCGCGCGCGTCTGCCGCCCGGCGCACTCTCCATCCACCCCCACGGAGGAGCATCATGCGCACACGCCATCTGGTCGGGGCGGCCGTCGCCGCGCTCGCCATCCCGCTCACCCTGGCCTTTCCGGCCCAGTCCCACGGGTACATCTCGACGCCGCCCAGCCGGGCCGCGCTCTGCGACGCGGGCACGAACGCCGTCCCGTGGGACTGCGGCGACATCCAGTGGGAGCCGCAGAGCGTCGAGGGCCCGAAGGGCTTCCCGGACGCCGGGCCCGCCGACGGCACCATCTGCGCCGGCGGCAACTCGCGCTTCGCCCAGCTGGACGATCCGCACGGCGGCGCCTGGCCGACCACCCCGGTGACGGCGGGCCAGCAGCTCACCTTCACCTGGACCTTCACCGCCCGGCACGCGACCACCGACTTCGAGTACTACCTGACGAAGCCGGGCTACGACGCGAGCCAGCCGGTCACCCGGGACAACCTGGACCTGACGCCATTCCTGGTCGTCCCGTACGGCGGGGTGCAGGTGCCCAGTACGCTCAGCCACACCGCGACCGTTCCGAGCGGGCGCACCGGCCACCAGGTGGTCGTCGCGGTCTGGACGATCGCCGACACCGGGAACGCCTTCTACTCCTGCACCGACGTCCAGTTCTGACGCCGGGAACAGCCGGAACAGCCAGAACAGCCGGAACGGCCCGAACCGCCCGAACAGCCCGAACCGCCGGAACGAGCGACGAGGTGCACGGCCGTCGGCCGTGCACCTCGTGTGCCTACGGATGCCTCAGTGCCCGCCGCAGTCGCCGTGCGCGCCGCCGCACTGGCAGGGCGCACCGGCCTGGCAGCCGCAGCCGCAGCCCGGGCTGCAGCCGCAGCCGGCCGCGAGGACGGGCAGCAGCTTCGGTGCGGGTGGCTCGACGGTGTGGTGGGCGGGTGCCGGTCGGGTGGAGTTGGCCTTCATCGAGCTCTTCCCTCCTAGTGAGGGGCACACTCCCGTGCCCCCACCTTCGAGTGAAACCGCCGATCGGACGGAGCGTCAATGGGCGCGCAGAGGTGGGGCGCACGGTGGGCCGTGCGCCCGCACCACCCTCGCTGAAGGTTTACTCACCCCCGGGGGTGAGCCGCGGTCAGTCGACGGGCGAGGCCTCGGCGGCCTCCGACGCGGCCACGAACTCGTCCACGTGCTCGCCCGTCACCAGGTACACCACGCGCTTGGCGATCGACACCGCGTGATCCGCGAAGCGCTCGTAGTAGCGGCCGACCAGGGTGATGTCGACGGCGGTCTCGATGCCGTGGTGCCAGCGCTCGTCGATCAGGTGCGACAGCAGCTCGCGGTGCAGGGTGTCGATCGCGTCGTCGTCCTGCTCCATCTCCAGGGCCTTGTCCACGTCCTTGGTGGCGATCACCAGTCCGGCCTTGGCCACCAGGCGCTGGGCGAGCTGGCCCATCTCCAGGACGGTGGAGTGCAGGTCGGCCGGGACGGCCGACTCGGGGTAGCGCATCCGGGCGACCTTGGCGACGTGCCGGGCGAGGTCCCCGCAGCGCTCCAGGTCGGCGCTCATCCGCAGCGAGGTGACCACGATGCGCAGGTCGGTCGCGACGGGCTGCTGCCGGGCGAGCAGGTCGATGGCGCGGTTCTCCAGCTCGTGGTGGAGCTCGTTGACCTTCTGGTCGGCGGCGATCACGCTCTCCGCCAGCGCAAGGTCCGCATCGAGGAGGGCGGTGGTGGCCCGGCCCAGGGCGGAGCCGACCAGCCGGGCCATCTCGACCAGGCTGTCGCCGATCCCGTCCAGTTCCTCGTGGTACGCGTCGCGCATGTTCTCTCCTCAGTAGCTGTGTCGGTGGCGGTGCCGACCGGTCAGCCCGTCCGACCATCGTTCCGGTGTCGGGGCGACCGCTGCTGGTGGCGCGAATGGTACGCGCACACCCGAGACGACGGCCGCTGTTCGGCACGCCGATCTCTCCCACACGGGCTGCGTGGCCAACTCTGTGCCGTTCGGGCGACGGTGCACGGCCGGTGTGGTGAATCGGTGGCTACGTGAAGGTGAATTCTCGGCAACGCGTGGTCGATGCCTTGACCCAGACCTTGGGGAGTGGCCTGGCCGTGCGCTTACGCTGGCCACATGGACGTGAACGTGGCCGCTGCCGCCGCCTGCGCCATAGCCGGGCTCGGTGTCGGACTCACCGCCTCCATCGCCTTCCGCTGGAGCGAGCGCGAGCAGGCCAAGGGCAGGTACACCACCGGCGGCAGGCACTACGGCCGGCACCAGGGACTGGGCGCCGGCCCCACCGAGCCCCCGCTGCCGCCGGGGGTCGACACCGTGCTCTCCGTGCTCCGCTCCTGCGCGATCGTGCTGGGCGAGGGCGACGAGGTGGTCAAGGCGAGCTCGGCGGCGTACGCGATGGGCCTGGTGCGCGGCGGCGCGGTCGCCGTCGACCCGATGCTCGCGCTGGCCCGCTCCACCCGCCGGGACGGCGAGATCCGCCAGGTCGAGCTGGAGGTGCCCCGCCCGGGCGCGGCCCGCGCGGCCGAGCCGCTCGCGGTCTCGGTGCGGGTCGCCCCGCTGGGCTCCCGGCTGGTGCTGGTGCTGGTCGAGGACCAGACCGAACGCCGCCGGGTGGAGGCCGTCCGCCGGGACTTCGTGGCCAACGTCAGCCATGAGCTCAAGACCCCGGTCGGGGCCCTGTCGCTGCTCTCCGAGGCGGTCGCCGACGCGGCCGACGACCCGGAGGCGGTGCAGCGCTTCGCCGGCCGGATGCAGGTCGAGGCGACCCGGCTGGCCAGCCTGGTACAGGAGATCATCGACCTCTCCCGGGTCCAGGACGACCGGCTGATGGTCGACCCGGAGCCGGTCGCGGTGGACGAACTGATCGCCGAGGCGATCGACCGCTGCCGCCAGCAGGCCGCCGCCAAGCAGATCCTGATCGCGGCCGGCGGCATCGCCGGGCTCTACCTGCACGGCAACCGCGGCCAGCTCGCCGCCGCGCTCGGCAACCTGGTGGAGAACGCCGTCAACTACAGCCCGCCCCGCACCCGGGTGGCCATCGCCACCCGCCGGATCTCCAGCGCCGCGGCGCTCGGGGAGGCGGACGGCGAGCTGATCGAGATCTCGGTCACCGACCAGGGCATCGGCATCTCCGAGAAGGACCGCGAGCGGGTCTTCGAACGCTTCTACCGGGTCGACCCGGCCCGTTCCCGGGCGACCGGCGGGACCGGCCTCGGCCTGTCCATCGTCAAGCACGTGGCCGCCTCGCACGGTGGCACCGTCTCGGTGTGGAGTGTCGAGGGCCAGGGCTCCACCTTCACCGTCCGCCTGCCCGCCGGACAGGCGCCCACCGAGGACGAGCCCGACGACGACCCGGACGCGGACGGCTTCGACGCCGAGGAGCCCACCGTGCCCGCCGCGGCACCCCGAACCCCCACCACGGGCCGCACCGACCGTACGGCCCGTTCGCTCCCCGCCGGGGAGCGGGCAGTACCCCTGACAAAGACAACCCAGCTTGCCCCGGAGGCCTGATCGTGACCCGAGTACTGGTGGTCGAGGACGAGGAGTCGTTCAGCGACGCCCTCTCGTACATGCTCCGCAAGGAGGGCTTCGAGGTGGCCGTCGCCGCGACCGGCCCCGACGCCCTGGAGCAGTTCGAACGCAACGGCGCCGACCTCGTCCTGCTCGACCTGATGCTGCCGGGCCTGCCGGGCACCGAGGTCTGCCGCCAGCTCCGGGTGCGCTCCAACGTCCCGGTGATCATGGTGACCGCCAAGGACAGCGAGATCGACAAGGTCGTCGGTCTGGAGATAGGTGCGGACGACTACGTCACCAAGCCGTACTCCACCCGGGAGCTGGTCGCCCGGATCCGCGCGGTGCTGCGCCGCCGGGGCGAGGACGGCGGCGCGGGCGACAGCGGCGGCGGCCCGGGCGCCCTGGAGGCGGGTCCGGTCCGGATGGACGTGGACCGGCACGTGGTGACGGTGGACGGCGCCAAGGTCGACCTGCCGCTCAAGGAGTTCGACCTGCTGGAGATGCTGCTGCGCAACGCCGGCCGGGTGCTCACCCGCATGCAGCTGATCGACCGGGTCTGGGGCGCGGACTACGTCGGCGACACCAAGACCCTGGACGTCCACGTGAAGCGCCTGCGGGCCAAGATCGAGCCCGACCCGGGCGCGCCGCGCTACCTGGTCACCGTCCGCGGCCTCGGCTACAAGTTCGAGCCGTAAACTGCGCGCGCCACGACGCGGAAGGCCCCCGCCGGCAGGAGCCGGAGGGGGCCTTCGCGCTGCCCGCCCGCGGGCCCGGGAAGGGGCCCGCGGGAGGCGGCGTGCCGGGTCAGTGGGCGGCCGGGACGCCCGGGGTGGCGGCGCCGGTCGGCGTGGCCGCACCGGTGGTCGGAGCGACCGGGGCGCCCGGAGTGGTGGCACCGGCGACCGGAGCGGTGGCACCGGCGACCGGGGTGGCAGCGCCGGTCGCGCCCGGGGTGGCGGACTTGGTGGGCACGGGGGCCGCGGTCGGCGTCGGGCCGAAGCCCTTGTACAGGCCGGCGTCCGGGCTCACGGCGGCCTGGGCCTCGACCTTCTGGCCGTCCTTGAAGGTGAAGACGGTCTTGGCGAAGCCGCCGATGTGGACGGACGCCGAGGCGGTGGCGGACGGGTTGCCCTGGCCGCCGATCGCCACGGAGCCGCCCGCCGGGACGACGATGGAGGACAGCGGGGCGCCCGCGGGGTCCGTGAAGGTCGCGGCGGCGGCGCTGTCGCCGACGGTGATGGACTGCAGCTCGGCCGGGGTGTCCGCGGTGTTGGCGATGTTCAGCACCACGTTGGCGGGGCCGGTGTGGTCGCCGACGGTGCCCGCCCCGGTGACGATCACGATGTTGTTCAGTCGGAGGTTCGTGCCGACGGTCGCCGCCGCGTTGTCGGGCTTGATCTGCAGGGTGTCCGGCGTGTTGCCGGCGGCGCAGGAGGACAGCGAGGCGATGGCGATGGCGGCGATGGCGGCGATGCTGCCGCGTCGAAGGCTGCGGCTCACGGCGGCGGCTTCTCCTAGGTCACGTGTCGACAGGTCAGGTCTCAGATTATCGACCTCACTTATGCGCTCCTCACGGGGTGGTCCCCGTGTCGCACTCCCGGGGCCTCTCGGGGGCCGTCCGGCGGTACGGATGGCGCGTCCGGATCAATCCGAGGGCAAGCTTCGACCAAGATCGGATAACGATCCGGCCACGGCGCGGAAGAGGGCGAAAGCTCAAGATCCAATCATGGTTGCGGGGGTGTTGCGCAAGGGTTTCGTCGGGTGCCGGAACCGCCTCCCACCTGCGGGAAGCTGCTCTCGAACATCGGTCGCAGCACGTCATGGGGGTCCTTGTCAAGCCCCGAGACCGGCCCTGACCTGCGAAAACGCCCTTCGGGTGCGCCGCAAGCCGTGTTATTCTGGAAAGCCACGGAAGGGGTCCTGTCACATGACGTTCAAGGTTGGCGACACGGTGGTCTACCCCCATCACGGGGCCGCGCTGATCGAGGCCATCGAAATTCGCCAGATCAAAGGTGTGGACAAGACCTACCTGGTGCTCAAGGTGCAGCAGGGAGACCTGACGCTCCGCGTGCCCGCCGAGAACGCGGAGTTCGTCGGCGTGCGCGATGTGGTCGGCCAGGAGGGTCTGGACCGGGTCTTCGAGGTGCTCCGCGCACCGTACACCGAAGAGCCGACCAACTGGTCCCGTCGCTACAAGGCGAACCTGGAGAAGCTCGCCTCCGGCGACGTTATCAAGGTCGCCGAGGTTGTGCGCGACCTCTGGCGTCGCGAGCGCGAGCGCGGCCTCTCGGCCGGCGAGAAGCGGATGCTCGCGAAGGCGCGCCAGATCCTCGTCAGCGAACTCGCGCTGGCGGAGAACACCAACGAGGACAAGGCGGAGACGCTGCTCGACGAGGTCCTCGCCTCGTAGTGCAGTCGGGCTGCCGCCCATCGCTCACAGCGCCCGGTGCCGACGCGCCGCTCCCAGGACGGAACGTCCAGGAGTGGTGCAGTGGCACTTCGGGCGCTGAGGCGTGTCCGGACGACGCCTCCCGCCCGAGCTGGTCCAGGCCTGCAAGACCGTTTCTGCGGAGTCGTGCGGCGGGCAGTGGACCGTGGATCTTCGGAAGGGGCCCGAGCGCCCGCCGGGCACGCCATGGCCATACCCACTTCGCCGAAGGAGTGAAACCTGAACGCCTCAGCAGCAGTCGCAGCAGCAGTGGTGCCCGCCGCCGGTCGCGGTGAGCGGCTGGGGCCCGGCGCCCCCAAGGCCCTGCGGGAACTGGGCGGTGTGCCGCTCCTGGTGCACGCCGTACGGGCGCTGGCCCGCAGCCGGGCGGTCGGCCTGGTCGTGGTCGCCGCGCCCGCCGACGGGGTGGCCGAGGTGGTCGCCCTGCTGGACGGTCACGGGCTGGACGACAAGGACATCCGGGTGGTGGCCGGCGGCGCGACCCGTCAGGAGTCGGTCCGGCTGGGCCTGGCCGCGATCCCGGACGACGTCGGGATCGTCCTGGTGCACGACGCGGCCCGCCCGCTCGTCCCGGTCGAGGTAGTGGACGCCGTCGCGGCCGCCGTCCGGGCCGGGGCTCCGGCGGTGGTGCCCGCCGTGCCGCTGGCCGACACCGTGAAGCGGGTCGAGCCGAACCCGGGCCACCCCGAGCCGGTGCTCGACACACCCGAGCGGGCCACCCTGCGCGCGGTGCAGACCCCGCAGGGCTTCGACCGGGCCACCCTGGTCGAGGTGCACGCCAAGGCGCTCGCCGAGGAGGCCGCGGGCGGCGCCGACGCCCCGCCCGTCACCGACGACGCCGGCCTGGTCGAGCGCTACGGCGGCACGGTCGTCGTGGTGCCGGGCCACGAGGAGGCGTTCAAGGTCACCCGTCCGTTGGACCTCGTGCTCGCCGAGGCCGTACTCGCCCGCCGGAGGGCCGCCGATGCCTACTGAACCGACGCCTGTCGAGCCGACGCCCGCCGACCCGCGGGTTCCCGTGATCCCCAGGGTCGGGATCGGCACCGACGTGCACGCCTTCGAGGCCGGCCGCCCGCTGTGGGTGGCCGGGCTGGAGTGGCCGGGCGCCGAGTCCGGGCTCGCCGGGCACTCGGACGCGGACGTCGCCGCCCACGCCGCCTGCGACGCGCTGTTCTCGGCCGCCGGGATCGGGGACCTGGGCGCCCACTTCGGCACCGACCGCCCGGAGTGGGCCGGTGCCTCCGGGGTGAAGCTGCTCGGCGAGGCGGCCCGGCTGGTCCGCGCGGCGGGCTTCGAGATCGGCAACATCGCGATCCAGGTGGTCGGCGTGCGGCCGAAGATCGGCAAGCGCCGGGCCGAGGCGCAGGCCGCGCTGTCCGAGGCGGCCGGTGCGCCGGTCTCGGTCTCCGGCACCACCACCGACGGCCTGGGCCTGACCGGCCGGGCCGAGGGGCTGGCCGCGATCGCCACCGCCCTGGTGTACGAACGGCGTTGATCCGGCTCCGGTCGGCGGGCGGGAACAATCCTCCGCTGACGGGTGTTCAACGGGTGTCGTGGGGGCCCGAGTCGATAATGTCGGGTTCGGGCCCGCGCGGGGCTTTCGCTCGGGCCGTACCGCCGCCGACGAGAAGAGGTTCTCGATGAGCTCAGCCCAACTCTCCGACCGCGCCAAGGCGTTGGTCGACGGCAAGAGCTTCGCCGTGGTCTCCACGATCCAGCCCGACGGCAGCCCCCAGTCCTCGGTGGTCTGGGTCAAGCGGGACGGCGAGGACATCCTGTTCTCGACCGTCGAGGGCCGCCGCAAGCACCTCAACCTGGTGCGGGACCCGCGCATCTCGCTCGTGATCAACCCGCCGGAGCAGCCGTACGAGTACCTGGAGGTACGCGGCGAGGTCACGCTGACCACCGAGGGCGGCCGGGAGCTGATCGACGAGTTGGGCCTCAAGTACCGCGGCGAGGAGAAGTACACCTACGACGGTCCGGACGACGTCCGGGTGGTCGTCCGGATCGCCCCGCGCAAGGTGGTCGGCGGGATCTGACCGGCGCTCGCGACCTGCCGTTCCCCGGGAACGCGGCCTGCCATTCCCGGGGAATGTCGCGGGGCACCCCCCGCTGCCCACTACGCTTGACGCTGTGAGCATTCGTCTGTACGACACCAGCACCCGCCAGGTACGCGACTTCGTCCCGCTTGTACCGGGCTGTGTCTCGATCTACCTGTGCGGCGCTACCGTCCAGTCGGCGCCTCACATCGGGCACGTCCGGTCCTATCTCAACTTCGACATCATGCAGCGGTGGTTCGCCTACCGCGGCTACCGGGTGACCTTCGTCCGCAACGTCACCGACATCGACGACAAGATCATCGCCAAGGAGCGCGAGCTCGGCACGCCGTGGTGGCAGATCGGGTACGAGAACGAGCGCGCCTTCAACGAGGGTTACAACGCGCTCGGCTGCCTGCCGCCGACCGTCGAGCCGCGGGCCACCGGGCACATCCCCGAGATGATCGAGATGATGCAGGGGCTCATCGAGAAGGGCCACGCCTACGCGGCGGACGGCAACGTCTACTTCGACGTGAAGTCCTACCCCGACTACCTCGCGCTCTCCAACCAGAAGCTGGCCGACCTGCGCCAGCCCGAGGGCGAGGGCGAGACCGGCAAGCGCGACCAGCGCGACTTCGCGATGTGGAAGTCCGCCAAGCCGGGCGAGCCGAGCTGGGAGACCCCGTGGGGCCGCGGCCGCCCCGGCTGGCATCTGGAGTGCTCGGCGATGGCCCACAAGTACCTGGGTCCGGCCTTCGACATCCACGGCGGCGGGTTGGACCTGATCTTCCCGCACCACGAGAACGAGATCGCCCAGTCCAAGGCCTACGGCGACGACTTCGCCGGCTTCTGGGCGCACAACGCCTGGGTCACCATGGCCGGCGAGAAGATGAGCAAGTCGCTGGGCAACTCGGTGCTGGTCTCCGAGATGGTCCGGCGCTGGCGCCCGATCGTGCTCCGCTACTACCTGGGCTCCCCGCACTACCGCTCGATGATCGAGTACAGCGAGGAGTCGCTGCGCGAGGCCGAGGCCGGTTTCGGCCGGATCGAGGGCTTCATCCAGCGTGCCGTCGAGCGCTGCGGCAAGGTCGACGCGGCCCCCGAGGTGCCGCCGGCCTTCGCCGAGGCGATGGACGACGACTTCGGCGTGCCGCAGGCGCTGGCCGTCGTGCACACCGCCGTCCGCCAGGGCAACAGCGCCCTGAACGCGGACGACAAGGAGAGCGTGGTGGCGCGTCTCGGCGAGGTCCGTGCGATGCTCGGAGTGCTGGGCCTCGACCCGCTCGACCCGCACTGGGCCGGGGCGGAGCGCGGCGAGGACCTCCACGGTGTGGTCGACTCGCTGGTCCGCCTGGTCCTGGACCAGCGGCAGGCCGCGCGTCAGCGCAAGGACTTCGCCACCGCGGACGCCATCCGCGACCAGCTCGGCCTGGCCGGGCTGGTGATCGAGGACACCCCGTCCGGCCCGCGCTGGACGATCAACAGCCAGTAACCCCGTACGACGATCGGGGTGATGGGTGGGCCGTACCGGACCGGTGCGGCCCTCCCGCATGAGGTAGCGCATGCCGCGCGCCGCCACCGCACCGCGCGGGGCGGCCGGCATGCCGGACAGACAGGAAGTACAGCCATGGCCGGCAACAGCCAGCGCAGGAACCGCCGCAACCCCGGATCAAAGAAGGGCGCGTCTGTCGGTACCGGCGGGCACAGCCGGAAGGCGCTCCAGGGCAAGGGCCCGACGCCGCCCGGTGAGGAGCGCAAGGGCCACCCCAAGCAGCGGGCCGCCAACGCCGCGCTCAAGCGCGAGCGGGACGCCAAGGCCCGGGCCGGCATGCGCCGTGCCGGCGGTGCCGGCCGGGGCGGCCGCGGTGGCGCGGGCAGCGCCGAGCTGGTCTTCGGCCGTAACTCGGTGGTCGAGGCCCTGCAGGGCGGCGTGCCGGCCAACGCGCTGTACGTCCAGCAGTTCATCGACAGCGACGACCGCGTGCGCGAGGCCTTCCAGGCCGCCAACGACCGCGGCATCCCGCTGATGGAGGCCCCGCGCCCGCAGCTGGACCAGATGACCGGCGGGCTCAACCACCAGGGCCTGGTGCTCCAGGTCCCGCCGTACGAGTACGCGCACCCCGAGGACCTGCTGGCCGAGGCCTCGGACGCCGGCCAGGACGCGCTGATCATCGCGCTGGACGGGGTCACCGACTCCCGCAACCTGGGCGCCGTGGTCCGGTCCGCCGCCGCCTTCGGCGCGCACGGCGTGGTCATCCCCGAGCGCCGCGCGGCCGGGATGACCGCCGGTGCCTGGAAGACCTCCTCCGGCGCCGCGGCCCGGCTGCCCGTCGCCCGCGCCACCAACCTGACCCGCACCCTGGAGGCCTACCAGAAGGCCGGTCTGATGGTGGTCGGCCTGGCCGCCGACGGCGAGGCCGAGCTGGGCGACCTGGAGCTGCTGACCGGTCCGGTGGTGATCGTCGCGGGCAGCGAGGGCAAGGGCCTGTCCCGCCTGGTCTCGGAGACCTGCGACATGCGGGTGCGGATCCCGATGTCGGGCCTCACCGAGTCGCTGAACGCCGGTGTCGCGGCGGGCATCGTGCTGTACGAGGCCGCGCGGCTGCGCGCCAAGCGCTGAGCACGGACGGTCCTCCGTCCGCAGGGGATCTCCTGAATTCTCCGCAAACCGAGTGGAAAGCGATCGGGCCCGACCGGGTCCGATCGCTTTTCGCATGATCATTTCAAGCATGCGCTGGACATCCACCCGGGAGAGTGTCCTAAGCGGCCGTCACCCGGTTAGACGGGCGTGGACACCAGAACACCTCGGCGCCCCCTGTTCGGCGGTGGCAGCACCGGGATAGACGCGGGCCCCGGGCTCGACACCGTCAAGGTGCCGTCGGACCCGGCGCGCCTCAGCAGCACCCAGGCGAGCTTCCGGCTCAGGCTCGGCGCCCCGGTGGCGCCGCTGATCGAGACCCCGGCCGGACTGCTCTCCACCGGTGCCGCGTTCGGCGACCCCTACGCCAACCAGGGCCTGATCCGCCGTCCGCTGGTCACCCCGCAGGTCGTCGTGCCCGCCTCCGCCGTCCCGGCGCTGGCCGGGGCGGGCGCCGGGGGCGGCGGCGCACCGCGCCGCAAGGGCCGGGTCACCGCCGTCACCTGGACCGGCCAGGCGCCCCCCGGGGACCTCGCGGCCACCCGGCTGCTGGAGGCGGTGCGGCTGAACGGCTCCGGAGGCGGCGTCGGCCTCGCCGAGGCGGACACCCAGGTGCTCCCGGCCTACGCGGGCGCCCGCGCCCTCCCGCGCCAGCCGCGCGAGGGCGCCGGCACCGCCACCGACGCGGGCGTCGGCCCGGTCGGCGAGCCGCACGGCTGGACCCCGAGCGGCGAACTGCCCGAGGTCTCCGCCGCCGACGCCGAGGGCCGGCAGCCCTGGTACCCCGGCCGCCGGGTCGACCTCGGCCTGGTGCTGCTGCCGCTGCGCGCGGTGCTCGGCTCGCTCTCGGTCTACGCCGGGTTCAGCAAGCTCTGCGACCCGGTGTACTTCGACGGCGGCGAGCGCGGCTCGATGATGCGCTGGCTCTCCTCGCTGCACCCGTGGAAGGTCGCCGAGCCGCTGCTCGCCTTCGCCATGGCGCACCCGGTCGGCTCCGGCCTGGTGGTGTCGTTCACCGAGATCGTGGTCGGCGTGCTGACCGTCCTCGGCCTCTGGCAGCGGCTCGCGGCCGGGGCGGCGATGGCGCTCTCCGCCGTGCTGCTGTTCACCGTCAGCTGGCGGGCCGTACCGGTCTACGACACGCCGGACCTGATCTTCCTCGCCGCCTGGAGCCCGCTGCTGATCGCCGGGGCGCCGTTCGCCTCGTTGGACGGGCGGCTCAACCTGGAGGCCTGGCGCAGGTACGGCGCGGACGCCCCGGGCGCGCTGCGCCGCCGGGTGCTGCGCCGGGGCGCGGTCGTCACCACCGTCGTGGTCGGCCTGACCCTGCTGCTCGGCTCGATGCTCGGTGCGGCCGTCCGCACCGGAGCCCGGCCGCACCAGGCCCCGGCCCGCCCGGCCACCGACTACGGCACCCC